>NZ_CM000745.1:2091327-2113872 GCF_000161455.1 Bacillus pseudomycoides DSM 12442 | reverse complement strand
ATTAGAGAGGGGGGTACTTTTCATCATTAACTATTCTTTTCAAAAGCTAATTTGATACCAAATCCAATTAATACAATACCAGTAAGTCCTTGGATGTATATTTGAGTAGCTGGTTTTTTCATGAAAACACTGATTTTATCAATTAAGAAGATATAAAAGGCAAACCATATCACGGTTAAAACGAGATAGGTAAGACCCATGGTTAGAAATTGAATGAATGTATTATGGTTAGGATTTAAAAATTGTGGTAAAAAGGTCAAAAAGAATACAGCGACTTTAGGATTTAAAAGATTAGTAAGAAACCCTTGGCGAAAACAAGAGCTGTTTTCATCTGCACGTTTCATAGGTAACTCATTTGTATCTATGCTGTTTTTGCTTTTTAAAGATAAAAGTGCTTTTATTCCTAAATAGACTAGATAAATGGCACCAACATATTTAAAAATAGAAAATAAGAGAGCAGATTTAACAATGATAGCGGAAAGCCCAATTACAGCAGCTAAAGTATGAATTAAAAGGGCGATACATGTGCCGAAAACCGTTTTTACACCTCCTATTTTTCCTGAAGTAAGAGTGTTTTTTGTAGCCATTGCAGTATCAGGCCCGGGTAAAATAATAAGACAAATAGACATGATAATAAAAAGAAGATAGTTCTCCACAATCACTCCACCTTTCTGTGCTTGTTTTTCAGAAAATTTAATTAAAAATAGTTTAACACAATTTAAGTGATATGATAAATAAAATTTAAGTATGTTAAAATATATCTATCATATTGTTTGAAGGAGCATGAGGTATGGAAAATATAAATATCGGAAAAAAGGTGAAAGAGCTTCGGGAATATAAGGAGCTGAGTATGCGAGAGTTAGCTAAAATGGCAGAAATAACACCTTCTATGTTAAGTCAAATTGAACGAGGATTAGCTAATCCTTCGATTCAAACATTGAAATTGCTAGCCAAGGCTTTAGAAGTTCCAACTTTTAGTTTTCTCATTGAAGATACGAACACGGATGATCTAGTTATAAGAGCGAATGCACGTAAAAAAATGATCGTAGGAAATTTATCCTATGAATTATTATCACCAGATTTAACGGGTGCTTTGGCAGTATCTTTAATGACTTTGCCACCTAATTCTGTTTCCTCCGAAAAACTTTTAGAGCATAAAGGAGAGGAAATTGCTCATGTTTTAGAAGGACAGATTATCTTGTATTTACAGCAAGATATATACACTTTATACCCCGGGGATAGTGTGAAAATCCCTTCTTACATGAAACATAAATGGGAGAATCTATTTGATCAAGATGCCGTTATTTTATTCGCTGTAACGCCTCCATCGTTCTGATAATGAAGATACATAATACATATGTCTAGAAAGAAAAAAGCTAGATGAAGCAGCAAATAGGTTGCTTTCATCTAGCTTTTTGATTAGGCATTAAGCAGATTGAAGAAGCGATTGACATCTTCATCTGAAACATCACTTAATTGTTTATATTTATACTTTGGATTTTGATCTTTGTCGACAACGACTGAACGTACTCCTTCAAAGAAATCTTCGTGCCTCATGAAATTTTTAGCGAGCACGAGATCTGTTGCAAAGCATTCTTCTATCGATTTTTCCTTTCCGTCAATAAGTTGTTTTAATGTTACTTTTAATGAGAACGGAGATTTTGATAGTAATGTTTCTTTCGTTTTTGAAGCGAAGGATCCGTCAGCATTATCTAATGAATGGATGATATCTTCAACTGTATGGAATGAAAAATGTTGATCAATTTCTTCTAATAAGGAAACAAGTTCACTTTCTACACTAGGAGCTGTTTCATATTTATTAATGAGTTCTTTTAAAGTGATATGTATATTTTGATCATGCCAATTTACCTTTTCGATTGCATCTAGGAAAGTAGGTAAAGTTTCCGATGGCATATAATGATCAGCAGCTTTTATATATAATACATCAGCAGCTTTTAAAACAGATGCTGTTAACGCAACATACCGACCAGTCTGCCCAGGAGCCTTGTTTAAGAAATAAGCAGCTCCAACGTCTGGGAAAAAACCAATGTTCATCTCAGGCATGGCCCATTTTGTACGATCTGTTACAATTCTATATTTTGCCCCATTCGTAAGACCGACGCCACCACCCATTACAATTCCATCTAAACAAGCAATAATTGGTTTTGGATAATGATATATATAAGTATCTATTTCGTATTCTTCTTCAAAAAAATGTTCAGCATGCTGTAATGCAACTTCATTTGAACGTGCTTCGTATAATGTTTTTATATCACCGCCAGCGCAAAATCCTTTCGTGCCAGCACCTTTCAAGATTACTACGGCAATACGATCATCTTTTTCCCATTCTTTTAGTTTCTGACCAATCGGATGTAACATATCATAAGATAAAGAGTTAAGTGCTTTTGGGCGATTTAAAGTGATTGACGCGACGCCATTTTCGTGAATGGAAAATAAAACATTTTCAGTCATTTTGAATCCTCCTCTTATATATCTTCTCATTCTTATTTCTCGATACAAGCTAAAATGTCCTTTATAATTTATTTGATATTGCAAGTAGCGTGCCAGTTTTAATGTCCTTAATTAAGAAGAAATGCCAGTAATAAAGTGTCTAACTGTCTAAACAAATGGACATTTAGACGTCGGACTAGATACTTTTTAGAATGGTGCATATTTTGACGAGTTATATTTGCAGGATTTCAACATATGAAAATGAATATTACAACATCAGTCATTTAAAATGTAGGGGTATTGTTTGTAACTTGAAAATGAAGGGAATACTATATACCATATTTAATTTGAAAGAAAATGAGTAATTGGAATGAATTCAATATGGATAGCAACTTCACTTTGTTTTATTTACTGAATTGTCTTGCTTTTAACGAAGTGAGAGTTTGTATATAATAGGAGTAGAGAAAGGGGAGATCGGAATGCCAGGGCCTTTGCTATTATCGGTTATTATTTTGTCTTCTCTCATGGTAGGAATTACACAGTATTTTCATCGTACAGATACGACAGAAGAAATTAAAGATAAAGTACGTCTCGTATTTCCGGTTTTTATATTATCTATCTCACTATGTTATGTGTTAAATAAAGATGGATATATCGTGGCATCATTCTCATTTTTTATAGCAATTGTTTTAATAACTGTATTGTACTATATAATGAAAGAGTATTTGCAAAAATAAAGATGCCTGAAAAGGCATCTTTATTTTTATGAAATTAAACAATTTATACCGGAATTTGAAGATGTGAATTCATATTACTGTTTACCTGCTTTTCTAAAATTGCTTTCTGTATACTTGTTTTTTAAGCTATTATTGCTTTGACTTTAGGATATTAATAAACTTATTGAATCATATTTTTATTGGGACTGTTTTTTGTATCATATAAAATCATTCAACTTGTAGAACATTCAGCTCATTCTTCTTTTCCAAACGGTCACGCGACATCAGCGATTCTATTTTAAACATCGTGACTTAATTTCAAATCCACATGAAACATTGTTAATTTCACATACCGTATTATAATTTAAAAAATACTTATAGCATAAAAAAATAAAATGAATGTGAAAGTGAAAGTGAATTCTTCATCATGTATTCACTTGTCAATCGTGAATAGCCGCTATACTATTAAAGTATAGAGAACTGGAAAAGGGGTTGTATTTATATGAAATTTGAGATGCATACAAAGATTATTTCAAATGAAAAAGAAATGAGATTACATATAGAAGAAAATATATTTCAATTAATATTAGACGGTTATCATTTATTTGCTGTGGATGAAATGTTACCTTTATATAAATCTGATCAAGAAAGAATCGGTAGTGCAATCGTTCAAAAGTTAGAGTGGGAAGATGGGAAGACAACACTTAACTACCAACTGGTTTCATTACAATCAGTAAATTAAAAGAGAGAAAGGAAGGAAAAGATGAAGTTTTTTCATACAGCGGATTGGCATTTAGGAAAACTTGTTCACGGTGTGTATATGACCGAAGATCAACGAATTGTATTAGATCAGTTCGTTCAAGCTGTGGAAGAAGAAAAACCAGATGCCGTAATTATTGCAGGTGATTTGTATGACCGAGCGATTCCTCCAACAGAAGCAGTAGATTTACTAAATGATGTATTAAAAAAGATAGTGATTGATTTACAAACGCCAGTAATTGCAGTAGCAGGGAATCATGATAGTCCAGACCGTATTCATTTTGGCAGCAGTTTAATGAAAAAACAAGGGTTACATATTGTTGGCCAATTTCAATTTCCGTATGAACCAGTTGTTTTACATGATAAGTATGGGGAAGTTCATTTCCATTTAATCCCATATGTAGATCCAAGTATTGTAAGACATGTGATGAAAAATGAAGATATTCGGTCGCATGATGATGCGATGCGTATTTTCATGAATGAACTTTCAGAAACGATGAATCAAGAAGCAAGACACGTATTTGTAGGCCATGCATTTGTCACTTCTTCAGGTGAAGCAGAAGAAAATACGAGTGATGCAGAGCGTCCGCTTTCCATCGGCGGTGCTGAATACGTAAATAGTCATTATTTTGATAAGTTTCATTACACAGCACTTGGGCATTTGCACCAAGCGCACTTTGTACGTAATGAAACGATTCGTTATTCTGGTTCACCACTTGCGTATTCTATTTCTGAAGAGCGGCATAAAAAAGGGTATTATATTGTGGAATTAGACGAAACAGGTCAAGTGGAAATAGAAAAGCGTTTATTTACACCTCGTCGCCAAATGCGAACAGTAGAAGCGAAAATAGATGATTTATTAAAGTATCCAACAAGTGAAGATTATGTCTTCGTAAAGTTATTAGATGAAAATCCTGTACTGCAGCCAATGGAAAAAATTCGTTCTGTATATCCAAATGCTATGCATGTTGAACGTTCTATGCAAAGACGAGAATTTACAGAAACCAATGAAGTTACTGTTTCTAGACATAAAACAGATGATCTATCCCTTTTGAAAGCTTTTTATAGAGAAATGAAGGGCTCAGATTTATCAGAAGAGAAAGAACGTCTTTTCTTAGACGTATTACAAACAGTGCAGGAACGGGAAGGTGAACGAGGATGAGACCACTTCAGCTTATTATGACCGCATTTGGTCCGTATAAACAGCGAGAAGTTATCGATTTCAGCGATCTTGGCGATCACCGTATTTTTGCTATTTCAGGAAATACGGGAGCTGGGAAAACAACGATATTTGATGCGATTTGTTATGTATTATATGGGGAAGCGAGCGGAGAAGAACGTAGTGATACGAGTATGCTACGTAGCCAATTTGCTGATGATAATATATACACAAGTGTAGAATTAACCTTCCAGTTGAAAGGAAAGCAATACGAAATAAAAAGACAGCTCGGTCATAAAAAACAAGGGAATAAAACAGTTACAGGGCATGCTGTTGAGCTATATGAAGTAATAGGTGATGAGAAGGTTCCATGTGTGGATCGTTTTCATGTGACAGATGTGAACAAAAAGGTTGAAGATTTAATCGGACTTAGCAAACATCAATTTAGTCAAATTGTTATGCTTCCGCAAGGAGAATTCCGAAAACTATTAACGTCTGAAACAGAAAATAAAGAAGAAATTTTACGTCGTATTTTTAAAACAGATCGTTATAAATTAATGCGTGAATTGTTAGATCAAAAACGTAAACAGTGGAAAGACGTCTTACAAGAAAAGCAAAAAGAAAGAGAACTGTACTTCCGTAATGTTTTTAAATTACCGGTTCGAGATGATTCATTATTAGAGACATTAGTTCAACAGGAACATGTAAATACGCACCAAGTAGTCGAAGCGCTTGAACAAGAAAAAAATTGCTATGAGGCGGAAGTTGAACAATTACAAGCGCAGCAAACATTGCAAACGCAGCAATTAAAAAAAGCCGAAGATCGTTTTCATACAGCTAAGTCTATTAATGAAAAGTTCAAAGATTTACAGCAAAAACAAGAGAAACAAGCAGTTTTACAAGCAAATCGAGAACAAATAGAAACAGAAGAACAACGCTTTAAACTTGCTGAACAAGCGAAACGATTATTACCATTTGAACAATGGTATGAAGAAGCGGTACAGAGTGAACAAAATGCTGAACAATTATTGAAACAAATATCTGTAAAAAAAGAAAAGACGGTTAAGGCGTTTGAACTTGCTTATGAGAAATATGAAGAATTAAAGGGTAAAGAGTCTGTTCGTGAAGAAGGTAAGAAAACTGTACAAAGATTAGAAGAGTTACAGCCAATTATTGCTTCATTAGCAGAGAAAAAATCAAAATTGCAACAGGCAGAACTTCAAAGTGGGAAATTGAAGGAAGGTATTCAGAAGTTTGAGAAACAGCTAGAAGGACAGATTTCTCAAAAACAACAAATTGCCGGAGAATTACAACAGCTAGAGGTTGCACTTGAGCAATATGTAGCAAAAGTAGAAGAGCTAACAAATATGCGGGAAGATGCAAAAGTACTAAAGCAAGCATATGACGTTTGGCAAGAAAAGCAAAAATATGAACAAGAAAAAGAAGTTGCAAATCAAAAGATGGAAGTTGCAGTTAAAGCATATGAAGAGATGGAGCATCGTTGGTTAAATGAACAAGCAGGAATGTTAGCTCTTCATCTTCATGAAGGTGAATCTTGTCCTGTATGTGGTAGCATAGATCATCCAAAGAAAGCTACAGAACGTGGAGATTCCATTGATGAAAAACAGCTAAATGAACTGCGCGAAAAGAAAACAGTTGCTGAAAAATTACATGTTCAAGTAGAAGAGAAATGGAATTTCTACAGATTACAATATGAGCAAGTAATAGATGAAGTCGTAAAACGAGGATACCGTTCAGAAGAGTTAGTTGAAACATACCGTACGCTAGTGCAAAACGGAAAACAACTAGCAGCTGAGGTAAACACATTAAAGGAAAGTGAAGAAAAACGTAAACAGCTAGCGTTAAGTGTAAAAGGATTAGAAGAAAAAGTAGAAGAATTACAGAAGCAAAAACGCGAAGCTGAAGTGATGCAGCACCGTACTGAAATGGAGTGCATGCAACTTCGTACGTCCTATGAACATGATCAGCAAAAAACCCATGAGGACTTACAAACGTTAGAAGCCTGGAAAAAACAATTTGATCAAGCTGTTAGCACACTTCGCTTTATGGAAGAGGAGTGGAAGAAAGTACAAGAAGCTTATCAATATTGGCAAAATGAAAATATACGCATACAAGCTGAGTATGATGGTGCTCTAAAGCAAGTAAGTCATGCAAAGGAAAAGCAAGAAGAGACTTTACTTCGCTTTACGACAGAGCTTGAAGAAGGTGGATTTATCGACCAACAAGCTTATAAAGAAGCAAAATTAACAGATGTAGAAATGAAGCATTTGCATGAGCAAATTCAAGAGTACTATTCATCCTTAGAAGTATTGGCTAAACAAATTGAGGAACTAGTAAATGAATTAAGCGGGAAAGAATGGACGGACATTACAGCTCTAGAAGAACAAATGAAAGAGTTAGGAATTCAGCTTGATATTACAAAAGAAAAGCGCCAGCGTGCCCAAAGTGCAGTTGCATACATTACCGATTTGCATGAAAACATTAGACGAATTGATGAACAAATTCATGAAGAAGAAAAAGCTTTCCAAGAACTTGTTGATTTATATGAAGTCATGAAAGGGGATAACGAAAGTCGTATTTCGTTTGAACGTTACATTTTAATTGAGTATTTAGAACAAATTGTTCAAATTGCTAACGAAAGACTTCGTAAACTATCAAACGGCCAGTTCTATTTAAAACGAAGTGAAAGAGTTGAAAAACGAAATCGTCAAAGTGGACTAGGATTAGATGTATATGACGCATATACAGGTCAAACACGTGACGTAAAAACATTGTCTGGCGGGGAAAAATTTAATGCATCGCTTTGTCTAGCACTTGGTATGGCAGATGTGATCCAGGCATATGAAGGCGGTATTTCTATCGAAACCATGTTTATCGATGAAGGATTTGGCTCGCTAGATGAAGAGTCATTAACAAAAGCGATCGATGCATTGATTGATTTACAAAAATCAGGACGATTTATTGGCGTTATTTCACACGTTCAAGAGTTGAAAAACGCAATGCCAGCAGTTTTAGAGGTAACGAAGCAGAAGAATGGTTGTAGTGAGACTCGGTTTGTGGTGAAATAATAAAACTAATAAAAAGGTTAATAGTAAATTTTAATTATGAGAGGACATATGCTTAATAGTGGGCATATGTCCTTTTTTCATATAGTTATATCGGTATGATTTATGTTTGAAGGAAGTGTTGTTTAGAGAAAAAGATGTAAATAGTTATTTTTAAATAAATTTCTTAATAAAATTTTTTCAGAAATTTATTGAGAAATTAAATGTTCAATATGATGGTTTTTATTATAAAATAAAGATTTTTATGTAATTAATGATAAAATGCATGATTATTAATTAGGAAATTTGAAAGTTTCAATTTAATTTTTTAAATCTATTATTTTCACAGAAAATAGGATGAAAAAAGTTTATATTTACAATAAAAGCAGAGATTTTTATGCAGATAAGTATGGGGACATAATAAAATATTTTATCTGAAAAATAAAAAAAGATTGACAAGACTGTTGAGAAACATTATCATTTCGGTGTACAAAAGAAAATGAAAATCATTATCAATTAATACTAAGTGAGTATTACCTAGTTTATTGAGACTGAAATTAAGATTAAATTGTACTTGACTGATAAGTTTAATATGTGTATGATTTTCGTAAATATAATGATAATGATTATCAATATCATTATTAGTTGGTGATGTTTGTTTAAATATTTTCTTTGCACAGATTAATTAGGTTAACTTTATTAATCTGCAATTGAGAATATACAAGATAAACTAGATCGATTCGTTGTAAGGAAAGGAATTGAGAATATGGATTTTGGGGAATTTGATGGGAAGATTGCATTAGTTACTGGTGCAGCACAAGGAATTGGAGAGACTGTAGCGAACATGCTTGCGGAAAGAGGAGCAAAGGTTGCAGCGGTTGATAAGAATATTTTAGAACTCAATAAGCTTTCAGATTATCATGCAACAAGAGGCAGCTCTTTGAAAGTATTCGCTTTAGATGTGAGTGATAGTTCCGCAGTGGAAAATACAGTAAATCAGATTGAGGATACAATGGGGCAAATTGATATTTTAGTTAATGTTGCCGGTATTTTAAAGATGGGTGCCATTCACTATTTAAGTGATGAAGATTGGGACAAGACTTTTTCAGTAAATGCTACAGGTGTGTTTTATGTATCACGATCTGTGAGTAGACGTATGATGTCACGGCAGTCTGGTGCAATTGTGACTGTAGGGTCAAATGCTGCGAGTGTACCTAGAATGGAAATGGCTGCATATGTAGCATCCAAAGCTGCTGCAACGATGTTTACAAAATGTCTTGGTCTTGAGCTTGCAGAATATAATATTCGCTGTAATTTAGTTTCTCCTGGTTCAACTGAGACAGAGATGCAGAGGTTACTTTGGATAGATGAAAATGGGGCTGAAAAAATTATTGCAGGCTCACAAGATACATATAGATTAGGAATTCCATTAAAAAAAATAGCAACGCCTTCAGAGATTGCTGAAGCAGTTCTATTTTTAGCGTCAGATAAAGCAAGCCATATTACGATGCATAATCTATGCATTGATGGCGGCGCTACTTTAGGAATCTAAATTACATATAGGGGGCTTTAAAATAATGAATCATACAACTGCTTTAAAGGAGTTAGCGACAAAATTACTAGATGACTATAGAGCTGGATCTTCATTCTTTTTTGCTTCACCGTATCGTACAATACTTGCCGAAGGAACATTTGCAACGGTGAAACATAGTCAGGCAGAAAATTTTCCTGAGCTAGTTCGTGCTGTATTAAGCAATGCGAAACAAGCTGGCCATCCTAATCCAATTGTTGTAGGAGCGCTGCCTTTTGATCGTACAAAATCGGTACAGCTCGTTGTACCTCGGGAGAGCAGGCTAGCAGATCGTCTGCAATTTGATTTTACAGATCGAATCCAGCAATCACCTGCACTTACATATGAAATGAATCCTATTCCGTCATCTTCAGAATATATGCGTGGTGTAGAGCAAGGAGTAGCTAAAATAAAGAGCGGTGACCTAAAGAAAATCGTTCTATCTAGATCGTTGGATTTGAAATCTCCAGAAAAGGTTGACATTCAAAAACTACTTTGTGATTTAGCGCAGCACAATAAACAGGGGTATACGTTTGCGGTAGATTTACCGAAGAGTGAAGAAATAGAGAATTGTGATGCTTCACCAAAGCGTAGTCATACACTCATAGGAGCGAGTCCAGAGTTACTTGTCTCACGGAGTGGAATGCAAATCATTTCTAATCCGCTTGCAGGCTCTAGACCTCGAAGTAAAGACCCTGAAGAAGATAAGAGACGAGCAGATGAGTTGCTTTCTTCAGCTAAAGATTTACATGAACATGCTGTTGTTGTTGAAGCAGTAGCTGCGGCGCTTCGTCCGTACTGTCGTACATTGCATGTTCCGGAAAAACCATCATTAATAAATAGTGAAGCAATGTGGCATTTATCTACTGAAGTAAAAGGAGAATTACTAGACGTATCAGTGTCTGCATTAGAATTAGCACTTGCGCTTCATCCTACACCAGCAGTTTGTGGAACTCCGACAGAAAAAGCTCGAGAGGCTATTAACGAAATTGAACCGTTTGATCGAGAATTTTTCACGGGAATGCTTGGTTGGAGTGATCTGAATGGTGACGGTGAATGGATTGTTACGATTCGTTGTGCGGAAGTTGAAGAGAATTCCCTTCGTTTATTCGCAGGAGCTGGTATTGTTGCGGAGTCAAAACCTGAAGATGAGCTAGCTGAAACATCAGCTAAGTTTCGTACAATGCTTCGGGCTATGGGATTAAATGATGAATCTTTGAAATAGAAGTTAGGGGGATAAATGATGTTAACAGGATGCCAGGAGTGGCCAAAGGAATTTGCAGATCGATATAAAGAAGAGGGGTGCTGGCGCGGAGAGACCTTTGGAGAGATGCTGCGAGAACGTGCGATGAAACATGGTGACCAGATTGCAGTGACAAGTGGCGAAAAACACTTAAGCTATAGTGAACTGGATAAAAGAGTAGATCAATTAGCTGCAGGATTTCTAAATTTAGGAATTAAACAAACGGATCGAGTGGTTCTTCATTTACCAAATATTACGGAATTTTTCGAAGTCTGCTTTGCGCTTTTTCGCATTGGTGCAGTTCCAGTTTTTGCTTTGCCGTCACACCGAAGTAGTGAAATAAGCTATTTTTGTGAATTTGCTAAAGCAACTGCTTATATTATTTCTGATAAACAGCTTGGATTCGACTATCGAAAACTTGCAAGAGAAATAAAAGAAAAAGTTCCAACGTTGCAACATGTAATTGTTGTAGGAGAGGCGGAGGAATTTGTAGGAATTCGTGATCTTTATATGAATCCGGTCAATCTGCCAGAAGTAAAATCTAGCGATGTAGCTTTCTTGCAACTATCAGGCGGAACAACAGGATTATCTAAATTAATTCCCAGAACACATGATGACTATATTTATAGTTTAAGAGTGAGTGCTCAAATTTGTAAATTGGATCAAGATAGTGTGTATCTTGCTGTGCTTCCAGTTGCACATAACTATCCGCTTAGTTCGCCGGGAACTCTTGGGACGTTATATGCAGGTGGGCGGATTGTTCTAGCTTCTGGGGGAAGTCCAGATGAAGCGTTCTCTCTTATTGAGAAGGAACGTGTCACGATTACAGCACTTGTGCCACCCCTTGCAATGGTATGGCTTGACGCAATAGCTTCACGCAATAATGATTTATCTAGCCTGCAAGTTTTACAGGTAGGCGGCGCAAAGTTTAGCGCGGAAGTGGCCAAGCGTATACGCCCGGCATTCGGTTGTACATTGCAACAAGTTTTTGGTATGGCCGAAGGGTTAGTGAATTATACGAGACTTGATGATGCAGAAGATATCATTATTCATACGCAAGGAAGACCAATGTCAGAGTTTGATGAAGTTCGTGTAGTTGATGAATATGATAATGACGTAGAGCCAGGTCAAGTGGGGAGTTTATTAACTCGTGGACCATATACAATTCGTGGATACTATAAAGCTGAAGAGCATAACGCTAAATCCTTTACTTCGGATGGTTTTTACCGCACAGGCGATCTTGTCAAAATAAATGAGCAAGGTTATTTAGTGGTTGAAGGACGCGATAAGGATCAGATTAATCGTGGTGGAGAGAAAGTTGCGGCTGAAGAAGTTGAAAATCATCTGTTAGCGCATGCAGCGGTACACGATGTTGCAATAGTATCTATGCCAGACGATTATTTAGGTGAACGTACTTGTGCTTTCGTTATAGCTCGCGGGGAAACACCGACTGTAGGGCATTTGAAAATGTTTTTAAGAGATCGAGGAATTGCGGCATATAAAATTCCAGATCGAATTGAATTTATAGACTCGTTTCCACAGACTGGTGTCGGAAAAGTGAGTAAGAAAGAATTACGGAAGGCAATTGCTGAAAAACTTAAATCTATCACGAAGTAATAAATGACAAATAAATATTCTTAACAATTCGAAAGGAAGTGATTAGATGGCTATTCCAGCTATCTCAGTATACCCAATGCCATTAGAGTCAGATTTACCAAATAATAAAGTAACGTGGAAGCCAGATCCGAAACGTGCTGTTCTTCTTATTCATGACATGCAAGAGTATTTTCTTGATGCATATCATGCAGAGGAATCACCAAGAGTAGAACTGATTTCAAATATTCAATCTATCAGAAAAACATGTAAGGAAATTGGTGTTCCTGTCGTTTATACTGCACAACCAGGTGGACAAACGCTAGAGCAAAGAGGATTATTGCAAGATTTTTGGGGGGCGGGTATTCCTGATGGGCCTCACAAGAAGAAAATTGTAGATGAGCTCACTCCTGATGAGGATGATATTTTCCTTACAAAATGGAGATATAGTGCTTTTAAGAAAACAAATCTTCTAGAGATTTTACGTGAACAAGGGCGTGATCAGCTTATTATTTGTGGGGTTTATGCACATATTGGATGTCTTTTAACGGCATGCGAAGCATTTATGGATGGGATACAACCATTCTTCGTCGCTGATGCGGTTGCTGATTTTTCACAAGAACATCATAAACAAGCTTTGCAGTACGCATCTGATCGATGTGCAGTAACTATAATAACGAATTTATTATTAAAAGATTTACAAAGTTTAAAAGAAACGTCTGCAGCAGAAGAAAATACAGGATTCACATTACAATCGGTACGTGAACAAGTTGCTGAATTGCTTCGTGAATTACCAGCAGATATTGGAGATAACGAAGATTTATTAAATAGAGGGCTTGACTCAGTTAGAATTATGAGTTTAGTAGAGAAATGGCGCCAAATAGGTGTAGAAGTTACATTCGCAGATTTGGCTGAGCGTCCAACAATTTATGACTGGTTTAATTTGGTGTCCTCTCAAGAGGAAAAGGTGCTATCAAATACAGATAGATAAAGGGGTAAATACGAATGTCTCATTGTCAAAAGGTTCGTCATTCATTGTCAGGTGCGCAAACGGGTATGTGGTTTGCGCAGCAACTTGATCCAAAAAATCCAATTTATAATACGGGTGAATACATAGAAATACATGGTTCAGTTGATGTGAAAACATTTGAATTAGCTGTGCGTAAAGTTGTAATGGAAGCTGAATCTTTACATGTTCACTTTGAAGAAGATGCGAAAGGGCCATGGCAAGTTATCGATGATTCACCTGAATTTCATATGCATATTATTGATGTTAGTACTGAAGAAAATCCCCAAAAAGCCGCTGAAGCGTGGATGCAAGTGGATTTATCTACGCCAGTGAATCTGAAAAAGGACAAGCTGTATACGGAGGCGCTTTTTAAAGTCGCTTCCAATCGTTTCTTCTGGTATCAGCGCATCCATCACATTGTGATGGATGGATACGGATTTTCTTTACTTGCGCAAAGAGTAGCAAGAGTATATACGGCATTCATGAATAATCAATCGTATGATGAGAGATCATTTGGTTCTTTATATACCATTTTAGAGGAGGATACTGCGTATCGTGCATCGGAGCAATTTGAGAAAGATCATAGCTTTTGGTTAGAACGGTTCCAAGATCAACCAGAAGTAGTAAGTTTAGCGGAACGTGCTCCTAGAACATCGAAGACATTTCTTCGCCAACCAGCACATTTGTCTCGTTTAAGTACAGAATCTTTGCGGAAGGTTGCACATGATTGTAATGCGAATTGGCCGGATCTTATCATAGCTGCAACTGCGATTTATATACATAAATTAACAAGTACACAGGATATAGTTCTAGGTTTACCGATGATGGGACGTTTAGGATCAGCATCGATCAATATCCCTGGTATGGTCATGAATGTAGTCCCGCTCCGCTTGTCTATAAGCTCTAATATGAGTCTTGCTGAGGTTGTCGGGCAGGTTTCTAATGAGGTTCTTGATATTCGTTTTCATCATAAGTATCGTCATGAAGAATTACGCCGAGATCTTAAATTATTGGGAGAAAATCAAAGGTTATTTGGTCCAATGATTAATGTGATGCCATTTGACTATGCCTTGAGTTTTGCAGGAAATCATGGGGTTAAACATAATCTTTCGGCAGGACCGGTTGATGATCTTTCAATAAATGTGTCAAACGAGTTTGACGGAAATGGCTTAAGGATTCATTTTGATGCAAACCCTGAAGTATATAGATTAGAAGAGTTAATAAATCATAAAAAAAGATTTGTGAATCTTCTGGAAGATATATCGGATCTTCAGGTAGATTCACCGATTGGAAAACTGGAACTCTTACTTCATGAGGAACGCAAGCATTTAGTAGAGTGGAATCAAACTATGAAAGAAAGTTCATTCGTAAGTGTACCTGCTCTCATTGAAAAACAAGTAAGTAAATCTCCTGATTCTATTGCTGTCATATGTGATGGAATAGAACTTACTTATAAAGAATTAAATGAACAAGTAAATCAACTTGCTCATTTCTTGTTAGAACGAGGAGTTCAATCTAAGGAATTTGTAGCGTTAGCATTTCCAAGATCTGTAGAGATGGTTATCGGAATGTTAGCAGTTCTTAAGACGGGAGCAGCATATTTACCAATCGACCCAGAATATCCAGAGGATCGAATTACGTATATATTAAGCGATGCTAAGCCTGCTTGTATCCTAACACATTCTTCTGTTTTAGGTGATTTACCGAATGGGGATCATATAACAAGAGTTGTGCTTGATAATCAGGATACAAAAGAAGAGTTAAGAGGATACCAGAAAAATAACCTAGATTCATTTGATGGAGCAGCACCCTTAAATCCTGCGTATACAATTTATACTTCGGGGTCAACAGGTAAGCCAAAAGGTGTCGTTGTGCCGATGCAAAGCTTAAGCAACTTTTTATTGGCGATGCAAGATCAATTCTCATTACATGTAAATGATCGTTTGTTGGCTGTTACAACCTTTGCGTTTGATATTTCAGCTTTAGAAATTTATTTACCACTTATTAGTGGAGCAAGCGTTCAAATTGCCCAAAAAGAAGCAGTTCAAGATTCTTCAGCATTAACAGAAATCATTCAAAAGGAAAACATCACAATTATGCAAGCTACACCAACACTTTGGCATGCGCTTGTAACAGATTATCCAGAAAGATTAATAGGACTTAAAGTTCTTGTTGGTGGTGAGGCGCTTCCATCGAATCTAGCGTCTCGGTTAAAAGAATTAAATTGTCATGTTACAAATCTTTATGGACCAACTGAAACAACAATTTGGTCAACTTTCATGGATATGAATGAAGAAGAGAGTGGTACACCTTCTATTGGAAGACCAATTTGGAATACTGAAGTATATGTACTAGATGCAGGTTTACAACCTGTACCACCAGGAGTGGTGGGAGAATTATATATTGCTGGTACGGGGCTTGCCAATGGATATTTAGGAAGGCCAGAATTAACAGCTGAACGATTTGTTGCTAATCCATACGGGAAACCTGGTACACGAATGTACCGTACGGGCGATCTTGTTAAATGGCGTAAGGATGGTTCGTTAGATTATGTGAGTCGTGCAGATCATCAAATTAAGATTCATGGATTCCGTATCGAGTTATCTGAAGTGGAAACTGTATTATCTCAGCACCCTCATGTTGAGCAAGTCGTTGTAATCGTTCGAGAAGATCGACCTGGCGATAAACGTTTGGTTGCTTACATTGTACCTGATGCTGATGGAAATCTTGACCTTGCAGAAATTCGAACATATGCAGGAGGGAGCCTACCAGGTTATATGATACCGTCAGCAATTATGATGATGTCTGAATTGCCATTGACACCGAACGGAAAGATTAATCGGAAAGTGTTACCAGCACCTGACTTCAATTTACTTGTTAGTGAACGCGTAGCTAGAAATCCACAAGAAGAAATTTTATGTGATTTATTTGCGGAAGTGCTTAGTATAGCGCGGATTGGAATCGATGATAACTTCTTTGAAATAGGCGGACATTCTCTGTTAGCTTCCCGGTTAATGGGACGTATTCGTGAAACATTAGGTGTGGAATTAGGCATTGGAAAACTATTTGAATCACCTACAGTCGCTGAACTAGTTAAACAATTAGATAGCACGCAGAGTGCAAGGCCAGCTATTCAGAAAGTAGAGCGTCCAAGAGAAGTTCCTCTTTCTTTTGCACAGCGTCGTTTATGGTTCTTGAATTGTTTAGAAGGTCCAAGCCCAACTTACAATATTCCAGTAGTCATTCGAATGTCTGGTGAATTAAATCGAGAAGCTTTACAAGCTGCATTTTATGATATCGTCGATCGACATGAGACACTTCGAACTATTTTTCCTAACACGCTTGGTACGTCACATCAGCAAATTTTGGAGACAAATGAGGCAAATCCTACTTTAATTGTTACGCAGACTACTGATTCAGAATTACCTAAAGTACTTGCTGAAGCTGTAAGATATAGCTTTAATCTTGCAGAAGAGCCAGCTATCCGTATGGAGCTTTTTGAAATAAATCCGGATGAACATGTGTTACTTGTATTATTGCATCATATTGTAGGGGATGGATGGTCATTAAACCCATTGTCAAGAGACATAGCAACTGCGTATCAAGCACATTGTAAAGGTGAATCAGTTCAGTGGAAGTCACTGCCAGTACAGTATGCCGATTATGCCCTTTGGCAACAAGAACTATTAGGAAATGAGAGTGCACAAGGTAGTCTCATTTCACAACAAATTGAGTTTTGGAAAGAAGAATTGAAGGGGTTACCAGCCCAACTTGAGTTACCTACAGATTATCAACGTCCTGTGGAAACGAGCTATTGCGGAGAAACGATAGATTTTCATGTGAATCCAGAGTTACATGAACGATTATTAGAGCTTGCTCGTAAAAATGGTGTTAGTTTGTTTATGATCCTACAATCCGGACTTGCTGCATTACTTACACGATTAGGGGCTGGAACGGATATTCCAATAGGTAGTCCAATTGCTGGGCGTAGTGATGATGCGCTTGGAGATATTGTCGGATTGTTCGTAAATACACTCGTTTTACGTACAGATACGTCTGGAGATCCTAGCTTTAGTGAACTGTTAAGCAGGGTGCGTAAAGTTAACCTTTCAGCATATGAACATCAAGATGTTCCATTTGAAAGACTTGTTGAAGTGTTGAACCCTGTGCGTTTGAGAAATAGTCATCCACTATTCCAAATTATGTTAGCTTTTCAAAATACACCAGAGGCTACACTTGATATACCGAATCTAGAAACGCATCTTGAGATTAAGAGTGTTGGTTCTTCGAAGTTTGATATGACGATAGAAATAAGTGAACGTAGTACGTCTGAAGGTCAGCCAAATGGATTACATGGTTTACTTGAATTTAGTACAGATTTATTTAAGCGTGAGACAGCTCAGAAACTTGTGAGTCGTTTCATTCATTTATTAGAAGACGCAGTAGAAGATCCAGAACAACCTATTGGGCGTTTGGAAATTTTGGACGAAGAAGAGCGTCAAACAGTACTTGAAAAATGGAATGGCGGCTTTCAAATTGCGCCTGAAATGACCTTACCGGAATTATTTGAGAAACAAGTTCGCTTAACGCCAGATGCAACCGCTGTCGTATTTGAGGACACTACGCTAACTTATGAAGAGTTAAATAAGAGATCGAATAAACTTGCACGTCTGTTAATTGAAAAAGGAGTAGGTCCAGAGCAAATGGTTGCTTTAGCGATACCAAGATCTGTTGATATGGTTGTGAGTTTGTTAGCAGTTTTGAAAGCGGGGGCAGGATATTTACCTCTAGATCCTGATTATCCATCGGATCGAATTTCATTCATGCTAAGTGATGCTAGGCCTGTCTGTATGATTACGAACACACAAGTGACAATAGAGAGTGCAGAGACCGTAACGATTGTAGTAGACGATTTCAAAATAATGGAGACATTAAACAAATATGGTGAAGAGAATATAGAAAATGTGGAACGAATACAGCCACTATCACCTTTACACATCGCTTATGTAATTTATACATCAGGTTCAACAGGAAGACCAAAAGGTGTAATGATTCCTCATCAGAATGTTATAAGGCTACTTGGGGCAACTGACCATTGGTTCCAATTTGATTCGGAAGATGTTTGGACAATGTTCCATTCTTATGCTTTTGATTTTTCAGTTTGGGAAATTTGGGGGCCGCTATTGTATGGGGGACGTCTTGTTGTCGTACCACACACTGTGAGTCGTTCACCTAGAGAATTTTTAAATCTGCTTGTCCAGGAAAAGGTAACAGTTTTAAATCAGACACCATCAGCATTTTATCAACTTATGCAAGCAGATCGCGAAAATGTTGAATTAGGGCAAAAGCTTTCTTTACGATATGTCGTTTTTGGCGGAGAAGCACTGGAATTAAGTCGTCTAGAAGATTGGTATAGTCGTCATCCAGAAAATTCGCCTAAGCTTATTAATATGTATGGTATTACAGAAACAACTGTACATGTAAGCTATATCGAGCTGGATCAAAATATTGTATCTTTACGAGCAAACAGCTTAATAGGATGTAGTATACCAGATCTTAAAGTATACGTATTAGATAATTACTTACAACCTGTACCACCAGGAGTGGTAGGAGAAATGTATGTTGCAGGAGCAGGGCTTGCTCGTGGGTATTTAGGTCGTGCAGGGTTAACTGCGGAACGATTTATAGCAGATCCATACGGGAAACCTGGTACTCGAATGTATCGTACAGGAGATTTGGCGCGTTGGTGTCAAGATGGCACATTAGACTATATCGGTCGTGCAGACCATCAAATTAAGATTCGAGGTTTCCGAATTGAACTTGGCGAAATTGAAGCCGTTATTATGCAGCACTCTCATGTTGAACAAGTAGCTGTCATTGTACGTGAAGATCAGCCTGGTGATAAGCGATTAGTTTCCTATATTGTTTCGTCAGAACATGTAAACATTGATACAGCTGAAATGCGCCAATATGTAGGACTTAGTCTACCTGATTATATGGTACCATATGCTTTCGTTATGATAAGTGAATTACCTTTAACTCCAAATGGTAAGTTAGATCGTAAAGCATTACCAGCACCTGAATTCATGGTATCTACGATAAGCCGAGGACCAAGAACACCAAAAGAGGAAATTTTATGTGATTTATTTACAGAGGTTTTGAATTTACCTCGAATTGGCATTGATGATGGTTTCTTTGATCTTGGCGGTCATTCCTTACTTGCTGTGCAGTTAATGAGCCGGATCAGGGAAGCGCTAGGAGTAGAGTTAAGTATTGGTAGCTTATTTGCGGTACCGACAGTTGCAGGGCTTGCTGAAATACTTGAGATGGGGACGAGCCAAAGTGCGCTAGATGTAATCTTGCCATTAAGAACAAGCGGTGAAGAGTTACCTATGTTCTGTGTACATCCAGCAGGTGGACTTAGCTGGTGTTATGCAGGATTAATGAAGTCTTTAGGAAGCGATCATCCAATTTATGGTGTACAGGCACGCGGCATTGCAAAAAGTGAAGAACTTCCAAAATCATTAGACGAAATGGCTGCTGACTATCTTGAGCACATTCGTGAGATACAGCCACATGGGCCGTACAGGTTGTTAGGTTGGTCTCTCGGAGGAAACGTTGTTCATGCAATGGCAACTCATTTGCAAAATCAAGGAGAAGAAGTTGAACTGCTTGTTATGTTGGATTCTTATCCCGGTCACTTTTTACCAAATACAGAAGCGCCTAGTGAGGAAGAAGCGCTTATTGCCCTACTTGCATTAGGAGGATACGACCCAGATAACATGGATGGAAAACCACTTGATATGGCAAACGCTATTGATATACTTCGCAGGGATGGCAGTGCATTAGCGAGTCTGGAAGAGGAAACAATTTTGAACTTGAAAGAAACATACGTAAATTCTGTTGGTCTTTTAGGAAAGTATGTTCCAAAACAATTTCATGGAAACCTTGTATTCTTTAGATCAACAATCATACCAGAATGGTTTGATCCGATTTCTCCAGATACATGGCTTAGTTATATAGATGGGGAAATTGAACAATATGATATTGATTGCCGACATAAAGATTTATGTCAGCCAGGACCACTTACAGAAATCGGACAAGTATTAGCTAGTAGACAGCAAGCGATGAAAGGGGTAAATAAAGTATGACGAATCCATTTGAAAACGATAACTTTATGTATAAAGTGTTAGTAAATAAGGAAGGCCAGCATTCTGTCTGGCCAGCCTTTCTCGATGTACCAGCCGGGTGGGATGTTGTTCATGAACAAGATAGTAGACAAGCTTGTCTTGCGTATATCGAATTACACTGGAGTGATATGCAGCCAAAGAGTCTTCACTCACTTGAGTGCGTTTCAGTAGGGGAGTAGTAATGAATTTGAAGCTGAATCCGAAAATTGTTGTTAGTGTTGTATATGTAACGGCTATGTTTATGGCTGCTATGGATGCAACGATTGTAAATGTAGCTCTGCAAACGATTAGTCATGAACTACAAGTTCCACCTTCAGCAATGGGGACAGTCAATGTTGGATATTTAGTAAGTTTGGCTGTGTTTTTACCTATTTCTGGGTGGCTTGGAGATCGGTTTGGTACAAAGCGAGTATTCCTAATTGCTCTTTCTGTATTTACAGCTGCTTCCGCGCTATGCGGAATTGCTGATAATATTACTGCCTTAAATATATTCCGTATCATACAAGGTGCTGGCGGAGGATTATTGACGCCAGTAGGAATGGCAATGTTATTTCGAACATTTTCACCACAAGAAAGACCGAAGATTTCTAGGTTCATCGTCTTGCCTATTGCTGTTGCGCCTGCAATAGGACCAATTGTTAGCGGGTTTTTTGTGGATCATATGTCTTGGCGCTGGGCATTTTATATTAATTTACCGTTTGGAATAGTAGCTTTACTAATTGGTGCGTTATTTTTAGTAGAGCATATTGAAAAAACTGCTGGGCGGTTAGATTTACCTGGTTTTATGCTTTCCGCACCAGGATTTGCAATGTTGATATATGCAATGAGTCAAGGGCCATCAAAAGGATGGGGTTCCTCAGAAATAATAGGGACAGGATTAGGTGGACTTTTGCTTATTATTCTCTTTGTATTTGTTGAACTTCGTGTGAAGCAGCCGATGCTAGACTTATGTTTGCTGCAAGATCGTTTATTTCGGAATATGAGTCTCATTTCGTTATTTTCGGCTGCTGGATTACTGGGCATGTTATTTATATTCCCACTTATGTATCAAAATGTATTACATGCGTCGGCACTAGAAACAGGTCTTACAACATTTCCAGAAGCAATCGGGTTAATGATTGCTTCGCAAATTGTGCCTTTGTCTTACAAAAGACTTGGGCCACGTAAGTTGATTTCTACCGGTTTGCTATGTGCAGCGATTATATTTGTTGTTTTAAGCTTCGTGAATCAGGAAACAAACCCTTGGCTGGTCCGTATTCTATTGTTTGGCATAGGATTTTTCCTAGGTCATTCTGTAGGAGCTGTACAATTTTCAGCTTTTAATAATATTCATCCGTCTTCAATGGGGAGGGCGACAACTATTTTTAATGTGCAAAATCGATTAGGTTCCGCCATCGGTGTTGCAATTCTTGCAAGTCTTTTAGCGGTTTTTGGAAATCATGATGTAAGTGGAGCAGGAAATGAGAGTGCTAGTATTGTAGCGTATCAAATGGCCCTGCTTGGTGCAGCTGTATTCCTATTCATAGCATTATTATTTGCATTACGTATTCGTGATGCGGAAGTAATAGATACATCAAAGAAAAAAACGTCAGTCCAATCAAATGAAGCTCATTCAAAAGCAGTTGCAGGTGAATAAAGGAGGAAGAATCTGCCCAGGTGTAATAATAAATCTGGGTAGGTTTCTCTATTACAATAGCAATGATGAAAAGTGAGAAGGGGAAATGTTAGTAGGGATATTTGCTGAAGGATGGAATAGGTTCCATACTTTTCTTAGTATGAATATTGGATAT
>NZ_CM000745.1:2058100-2091227 GCF_000161455.1 Bacillus pseudomycoides DSM 12442 | reverse complement strand
CTAATGAGGGGGGTACTTTTTGTACATGTAACAAGTTACATGTATATGCTATTCATCTATTAAAACCAGCGCTCTGTCACAACTTTTTTACGTGTATAGAATTGAACACCGTCTGTTCCATTTGTTCCAAGATCACCATAGAAGGATGCTTTATTTCCAGCAAATGCGAAGAATGCCATCGGTGCTGGAACGTTAACGTTTACGCCAATCATTCCTGCATCGATATTATCACGGAATGTTTGCGCATGTTTACCGCTTGATGTATAAATAACTGCACCATTTGCAAATTTGGATTGATTTGTAAGTTTAATGCCTTCTTCTAAATCTTTTACTCTCACAATACTTAAAACTGGAGCAAAAATTTCATCTTGCCAGATTTTCATATCTTGATTCACACCATCAAAGATTGTTGCTCCAACAAAATATCCTTCACGGGCTTCTCCATTAATTTTACGACCATCTACTAATAAAGTAGCCCCATCTGCTACACCACTATTAATATAGCCTAGTACACGCTCTTTATGAGATTCACGAATTAATGGACCTACATAATTATCTTCATGGAAACCATCGCCAACTTTTAATTTACGTGTTTCCGCTACTAGTACATCAATAAACTCATCAGCAATTTCATCCACAACAGCTACAACAGAACATGCCATGCAGCGCTCTCCACTGCTCGCAAATGCAGAACCAATAACACCTTGTACTGTTTTTTCAAGATTGCAATCTGGCATAACAATCGCATGATTTTTCGCTCCTGCGAGTGCTTGTACTCGTTTTCCATATTTTGTTCCTGTTTCGTATACATAACGTGCAACTGGCTCAGATCCAACGAATGAAACCGCTTGAATGTCCTTATTTTCTAGAATGCTATTTACAACGTCTTTTCCGCCTTGCACTAAATTTAAAACTCCTTTTGGGAAACCTGCTTCATAGAATAACTCTACCAGTCTCTCAGCTAAAAGTGGTGTTCTTTCAGATGTTTTTAATACGAATGTGTTACCGCAAGCAATTGCTAATGGGAACATCCATAATGGAATCATCATTGGGAAGTTAAACGGTGTAATACCAGCAACAACTCCAATTGGGTAACGCCAAATCGAACCATCAATTCCACCTGCAATGTTCGGGAGTGCTTGGCCCATCATTAAATTTGGTGTTGATGTTGCCAATTCTACAGCCTCAATACCACGCTGTACTTCACCACTCGCATCTTTTAATGTTTTTCCATTTTCTAATGTGATAATTTTCGCAAGCTCATCTTTATTTTCTTGCAAAAGTTGTAAATATTTGTATAGCTGTCTTGAACGATTTGGAACCGGCACTTTAGACCATGTTTCATAAGCTGTTTTTGCAGCTTCAACAGCACGCTCCACATCTTCTTTTGGAGAAAGCGGAACATAAGCGATTATTTTCCCAGTTGCAGGATTTGGAACAGCTTCAACTTCCGTACCAGTAGATTCTACCCATTCACCATTAATATGATTTTTCACTCGTTTAATTTCTGTTGTAATCATTGTATTCGCTCCTTTTTTATTGTTATAAGTTCGAATTGTTTCTCACAATTTATAATTCGACGCTATAACCATTCATTATTCATGACTAGAGATTACTTGTTCACTTATCTTCTTATATAAAGCAGCCATGTCTTTTTCCCCATACCCCGCTTTACCCGCTTCATCATACAAGTTCAACAGCATTTCACTTACTGGTAAGTGAAGTTCACTTTCTTTTGCTAAATCAACCGCAAATCCTAAATCTTTCTTTAATAGATTTACAGTAAAACCTGGCTCATAGTTTTCTGGTGCAATAAAGCTTTTATAGTTGCGCTCATAAATTCTACTTTGTCCGTAACTCACATTTAGAATATCAAACATTTTCTCTAAATCCATATTGTTTTTCTTCGCTAAAGTCAAAGCTTCACTTACACCCGCTGTGTAGAAACCTATCAATAAGTTATTAATAAGCTTTACAGTCGTGCCACTATCAATTTGTTCACTTACATGAAACACATTTGCCCCTAATACTTCCATCACTGGTAAACCTTTTTCATATACTTCTTTTGATCCACCGACCATAAAAGTTAATGTGCGATTTTCTGCTCCAATCACCCCACCACTAACCGGTGCTGCTAAGAAATCTACTTTTTTATCATTAGCAGCTTCTGCTAATCTTTTATTCAATTGCGGTGCTACTGTACTGGTATCAATTAGAACAACATTCGGATGACTATTCTCAATTAATCCCTCTTCTCCAAAATAAACCGCTTCCACAGCTCGCGGAGATGGTAAACTTGTAAAAATCAAATCACATGTTTCTGCCAATTTTGCAATTGATAAGCCGATGATTCCTCCATCTTTCTCAAAAGAAGCCTCAGCATCTTTATTTAAATCGACGCCATATACAGTGTAATTTGATTTAACTAAATTTTTAGACATTGGAAGGCCCATATTACCTAAACCAATAAAACCAATCTTTTTCATATTGTTCTCCTCCTATTTAAACAATATATTTTCCGCGATTTATAATGGCTTTTGCAATTTCTCTCTTTTTCATAAATATGTTCGTATATAGAGGTATTGACAGTTGACGAATTTCATCTAGAATAGCGTTTCTATTTTGCTCTTCTTGTACTGCTGCAGAAAGAAGAACCATTGCCGCTGATTCTACTTTACGATATCCTTCCTCACAAAGAACATCTGTTACGAACTGTTTTGTACGTTCTTTTTCTTCACCATTTTTACTCACTGCTTTCTTCGTACGTAAAAATGCTGATTCCATTACATACACATCTTTCAACATGTCTGCTAATACGCGTGAATATTCTTGTTCTTGCTCGATTTTTAATTCAGGAGTTTGAGATAGCGTTTTCAAAGATTGCTTCAATAACTGTTTCGATAATAAAATATAACGATGGTTTCGTTCTATATTTTCAAATGTGCCTTCGTCTACTTGATCTCCTATTTGCTTCGTTTGTTTCATTAACATTTTCGCAACTGTTAAGCGGTTAATTTCATTCGTTCCTTCAAATATACGGCTAATTCTAGCATCACGATATAATCGTTCTACTTCATATTCTTGCATATAACCGTAGCCACCATGAATTTGTACAGCTTCATCCACAATATTTCCTAGTGTTTCCGAAGCATTCACTTTATTAATGGCACACTCCATTGCAAATTGAGACATTTTCCGCATGATGCTTCCATCCCCATTTGTCTCATGAATTGCCTCGTCAATTACGCCTGCTGTTCGATAAGCTGCACTCTCTGCACCGTATGTAGCGATAATCATATTTGCAATTTTCTCTTGAATCATCGTGAAATCAACTAATTCTGTTTGAAACTGTTTTCGTTCTTTTCCGTATTGAACAGATAAACCAATTGCTTGTTTTGCTGTTCCAATATTTCCAAAAGCGAGTTTCAATCTAGCGAAATTGAGGATATTAAGGGCTACGTAATGACCCTTTCCAACTTCCCCTAATACATTTTCAACTGGAATTACAACATCCTCTAAAATGAGTGTCGCAGTCGAAGATCCTTTAATGCCCATTTTCTTTTCTTCTAAGCCAATTGAAACACCTTCACATGTTCTTTCGACAATAAATGCTGTCATTCCTTTATTTGTCTTTGCAAAAACAACATATACATCAGCCATATGAGCATTTGTAATCCACTGCTTTTCCCCATTTAATTTCCAAGTTGTTCCTTCTTCATTTAATACAGCGCTTGTTTTTGCACTTAATGCATCTGATCCAGCATTAGGTTCTGTTAATGCATACGCTCCAATCCATTCGCCTGATGCAATTTTAGGTAAGTATTTTTCCTTCTGCTCGTTTGTGCCATAGTATATATATGGCAATGTTCCTACACCAACATGAATATTAAAGGAAACACTAAATGCTCCTGCATATCCCATCTTTTCTGCTACAAGGCCAGAAACTGCCTTTCCTAATTCGAACCCACCATATTCTTCTGGTACCTCTATACTTAACAACCCAAGTTCTCCGGCCTTTTCAAACAACCCGCGAGAAACTTGATAATTGTGCTGCTCGATATTTTCAATTTGAGGAACAATTTCCTGTTTAACAAACTGTTCTGTTGTTTTTGCGATTAAATCTTCATCACCTGAAAAATCTTCCGGTGTAAAAAAAGTTGTATTAAGATTCTTATTCAGCGAAAAAAATTCGTCCCATTGCAACTTTGTTTTCTCCATCTGTATCCCCCTATCATTTCGGTCTTCATTTTCTTTATATGCAAAATCTATGCCAAACTAAAAACTTGATAGAACCTGGGCTAAATAAATAGAAAACGTAAAACTGTCTAGACAGTTTTACACTGTTTATAACAATTTGTCTAGATTTTGAATCGTGATAATTTGTTATAAAGAGTCGCCCTAGAAATCCCTAACAATGCTGCTGCCTTTGACTTATTCCCTTTTGCTTCTTTTAAAACGCGTTCAATTAATCCTCGCTCTTCCTCTTCACGTACCACTTTCATCGCTTCTTGCTTTGCTGGTAAAGACTGAATCATAGGTACTAATTTCTTCTGTTCCATATCCCGATAATAGAATTCTTCTGGTAAATCCTTAGCTCGTATATGTACATCATCCGATAGTGCAAATAGTCTTTCTAACACATTGATTAATTCCCGAACATTTCCTGGCCAATTGTAATGGAACATAAGGCGTAATACTTCTTTATCAAGTGTCTTTTCTTTAGCACCATACATTTGACATAACTTTTGTAAATGTTCTTCGACAATGAGTGGGATGTCTTGCTTTCGAAAACGAAGTGGTGGAATATGAATCGGAATAACATGAAGACGATGATATAAATCTTCTCTAAATGTACCTTCTCTAACCATTTGTTTTAAATCTTTATTTGTCGCTGCAATTAGCCTAAAATCAACTGGAATTGGATGTGTACCACCAATTCTTTCTATCTCCCTTTCTTGTAAAACACGTAAAATTTTCACCTGTGTTAATAGAGACATATCACCGATTTCGTCTAAAAATAACGTGCCATGATTCGCAAGTTCAAACTTCCCTGCTTTCCCGTTCTTTTTCGCACCTGTAAAAGCACCTTCTGCATAACCAAACAGTTCGGATTCTAGTAAATTATCAGGAATAGCAGCACAGTTCACACTGATAAATGGACCGTTTTTTGTTATACCTGTATCATGTATAGCTCTTGCAAATTGCTCTTTACCAACACCACTTTCTCCAGTAATTAACACAGACGCTTTCGACCCAGCTGCTTTTCGAGCCATTTTTTTCGTTTCAGAAATCGTCTGACTTTCTCCAAGAATATCTTCGAATCGAATTTGCTTCTTCTTCGGTTTAGAAAATAACGGTTTGACAGCACTATCTTTTTGATCAAACCTCTCTAGTATTTTATAAATATCTGAAATCCCTTCATGAATAAGCATGCCTACAGCACCTATCACTCTTCCTTGCTTCCAAATCGGCATCCGATGCACAACTAAATTTTGGCCTTGCAAACGATGCACTTGATTTCTTTCTGGTACCCCTGTTTTTAATACAACTGGAAGCCTCGTATTCTCAATTACATTTTCGGCCAGTTGTCCAATTGCTTCTTCTTTCGATACTCCGACAAAGCGGCTATACGTATCATTAAACATTTGAATGACGCCGTTTTCATCCACAATCGCAATGCCTTCATACGCAGTGTCGAAAGACAAACGAAACCATTCAATTAATTGTTGTGATTCTTGTAATTGCTGTTTTAGAAACTTTTGAAAAGCGAAAAGTTCAGGCTTGTCTATGATTCCTACAAGTACTCCGTCTTGTTCAGTTGTCACATAAAATGGTATATCCTGTAATTCGTTCATAGTTATTTTCATACTACCCTTATTAATAGAATTAGTGACAATCATATGAACTAACATACTTTTATCACTTTTTTGTTGTATCCACTGAATACAATCTGTTAGTTTTACAATGCCAATCATTTGCTTTCCATCTAGCACAGGAAGTTCATCCTTTGATATTTTAATAAGAAGTTTAACTGTTTCAGTAATCGTATCGTTACTTCTCACAAACTGGAAATCTTGCTGCATCCATTTTTCTACAGAGAAATCTTTTGTAGAACTCATATCTTCTCACCTCTTGTATACAACAATTCAAATCATATAAAAAGGCGATGAATTCTCACATCAAGCAGTTGTTCTTGCCCAAGATGTCCCATCATCGCCTTTCTTCTCTGTTCTATTGATCTTCAGATAAAACTGTTTTTGCAATTCCGTTATCTAATTCCTCAAAATCATGATACGAAATTGTTTCATACAATTCACTTCTCGTTTGCATGTTAGATAACCCTTCTTTTTGTGAGCCTGTTTCTTTAATTAGCATAAACACACGCTCATATGCTTTTGCTGCAACGCGAAGTGATGTAACCGGATAAATCACCATTTGGAAGCCCATATTTGCAAATTCTTCTGCACTATAATATGGAGTTTTCCCAAATTCAGTCATGTTCGCAAGCAACGGAACATTTACTTTACTGTTGAACAAACGGAATTCTTCTTCGGATTGAAGTGCTTCCGGGAAAACAGCATCTGCACCTGCTTTTACATAAGCAATCGCTCTTTCAATTGCTGCATCTAATCCTTCTACACCGCGAGCATCTGTACGTGCTACAACAACAAGTGTTGGTGCTACTTCTTTAATCGCTTTAATCTTCTGTACTAATTCCTCAGTGGAAACAAGTTTTTTTCCATTTAAGTGTCCACATTTTTTCGGTAATTGTTGATCTTCAATTTGGACAGCGGCTACATTTGCTTCCACCATCTCTACAGCCGTTCTTGCTACATTTAACACTCCACCAAATCCTGTATCAATATCGACAAGAAGAGGTAAGTCCGTTGCTCTAACAAGATCTCTTGCTCTGTCAGCTACTTCAGTAGACGTTACAATACCTAAATCTGGCAAACCCTTACTTGCTGTATAAGCAGCTCCCGATAAATAAAGAGCTGAAAACCCAGTGTTTTTTGCAACAAGAGCAGCCATTGCATCATGAGCACCAGGGATTTGTAAAATTTCAGGTGCCTCTACTAAAGCTCGGAATCGATTAGCAAGCTCTTCTTGTGTTGACGGTTTATTCACAACCCAAGCCATTCTTATTCCCCCTATACTTAAATTAAGAAAAGATCTACAAATTCATTTACATTCATATTTTCTAACTTTTCTTCATTCAAACAAGCTTCATGAATTTTTTCTTGCTGTTTATTAGAATAATGAACAGCCATATTTGCAGAAAACTTTTGAACAACCTTTGGAATCGCTTCGTCTCTACGGAAACGGTGACCTAATGGGTATTCACACTCTACGTTTTCTGTTACTGTGCCATCTTTAAAATGAACTTGAACAGCGTTGGCGATTGAGCGCTTGTTCGGATCAAGGTAATCCAAACTATACTGTTTATTTTCTACAACAACCATCTTATTTCGTAATTCATCTACACGAGGGTCAAATGCAACTTCATCCTCATAGTCATCTGCAACGATATCGCCTTTTAATAGACCAATTGCAGTAATGTATTGTAAGCAATGATCGCGGTCAGCTGGGTTATTTAATGGACCTTCTTTATCAATAATACGAACCGCCGATTCATGTGTTGTAATTGTAATACGGTCAATTTCCTCTAATCGCTCTTTCACTTCTGGATGTAATTTCACTGCGCATTCTGCAGCTGTTTGAGCATGGAATTCTGCTGGATATGATACTTTAAACAATACATTTTCCATTACATAAGAATCTAAAGGCCTTGCTAATTTTAGTTCCTGCTTATTAAATAATACATCTTGGAATCCCCATCCTGGTGCAGATAATGCTGTTGGATAACCCATTTCACCTTTTAATGCAGTAAGTGCAAGGTAAACACCACGGCTTGTTGCATCCCCAGCTGCCCATGATTTACGTGAACCTGTATTTGGGGCATGACGATATGTACGAAGACTAGAGTTATCAATCCATGCATGAGACAATGCGTTAAAGATTTCTTCACGCGTGCCACCAAGCATTTTTGTAACAACTGCTGTTGTCGCTACTTTTACATATAATACATGGTCAAGACCAACGCGGTTTAAACTATTTTCTAATGCAAGTACACCTTGGATTTCATGAGCTTTAATCATCATTTCAAGTACATCGCGTACTTTTAATGGTTCTTTTCCTTCTGAAATACGAACGCGGCTCACATAATCTGCAACAGCTAAAATTCCACCTAAATTATCAGACGGGTGTCCCCATTCTGCAGCAAGCCATGTATCGTTATAATCCAGCCAACGAATCATACATCCAATATTAAAAGCACCGCGTACTGGATCAAGTACAAATGATGTTCCTGGTACACGTGTACCATTTGGCACAACTGTTCCTCGTACAACTGGTCCAAGGAGTTTCGTACATTCAGGATATTGCAGCGCTAAAATTCCGCATCCAAGCGTATCAAGTAACACATAGCGTGCTGTGCTAAATGCTTCTGAGCTCGTCACCTCTTTATTTAATACATAATCCGTAATCTCTTCTAAAATTGCATCTTTTTGTTTAATTTCATTTGTTTTAATCATGCTATCCTTCCCTTTCTGTCGAAAATTCGTTATTATTGAGGATGGGTGTCGGTCAAACACCCACCTGGCGGGCGGCCTTAACAACTCCCCAGTTGTTTTTATTTGCTAAGCACATGTCGCTCGCCGATATAATTTACACGTGGGCGGAACAAGCGATTGTTTGTATGCTGTTCAATAACATGCGCACATAAGCCTACTGTTCTAGAACTGAAAAAGATTGGCGTGTACAGTTGAATTGGAATACCTAACATCCAATATACTGGAGCTGCATAATAATCTAGATTCGGATAGATTCCTTTTTCCTTCTCCATAATTTTCTCTCCAGCTTCACACATTTCATATAATGTATAATCACCTTTTACATCACATAACTGTTTTAAAGCTTCTTTCATCATGAGTGCTCTTGGATCTATCTTCTTCATGTAGACGCGATGTCCAAATCCCATGATTTTTTCTTTGTTATATATTTTTTTTTGCAGTAACTCTTCAAATTTCTCAACATTTCCAGCTTCTAACAGCATGTACATAACTGCTTCATTTGCACCGCCATGTAGGCTTCCTTTTAAGGATGCGACTGCTCCTGTTAAAGCACCATATAAGTCTGATTGCGTAGATGCGATAACGCGAGCTGTGAATGTAGAGTTTGGCATTTCATGTTCACTATATAAAACTAAAGAGCGGTCGAAGATTTTCTCTTCAAGCTCAGTCGGTTTTTTACCAGTTAACATATAGAAGAAATTCGCACTATACGATAACTCCTGAAGCGGCCCGATTGGCTCTTCATTGTTTAAAATATGATAACTGTTCGCAACAATATTTGGCACTTTGCTTAACAATTTATAACCACGACTTTTGTTCACTTCTAGCGAACGGTTTTCAATATCGTTATCATAACCAGCTAATGCTGATACACCTGTACGTAACCCATCCATCGGGTGTGTTTCTTTTGGCAATGCTTTTAAAACATTGAATACACCTTCTGGTACTTCATATTCTTCCTTCAATTTCTTTTCAAGTTTTTCCTTTTCATCCTCATTTGGTAGATGTTCTTCTAATAAAAGGTGCACAATGTCTAAATAACCTTTTGTCTTTGATAGTTCAATTAAGTCATATCCTTGAATAACAATTTCACCTTTTACCGTATCGAGAAACGAAATTTTCGTCTCCGCTGCGACTACACCATCTAATCCCGGGGAAAATTTTTCTTCAGCTTTCATTATCATTTCCTCCAATCCTAATAGATCTTCGTGCACATAACTGTAAGCCTTTACAACATTGTGAACTACATTTCTATTTCAATGTATCAGAGTTTTTAGAAGATTTCAATTTATTTTATAATGATAAGTTTCCTATACTTTTCCTGCTGTAATAAAATTGTTTTTTAAGAATAAAGTCTAAATTTTTTATCAAAAAGCCCGTTGTCCCTTCTTTTTCTTTTAAACCGAAATATATTGATTTTCAATAAAATTCCATATAAAGCTTATACAACAAACAATTTACTCCGTATATTTTATTATCTTTTTTCAGCACACAAAAAAGCGAGTTGTACATATACACAACTCGCTCACACTTATTTTATATATCGATATTAATTAAATACAATTTTTATATAAAATATTTTCATTTTTAATAAAATTATTATTTTACATAGTTAAATTCAATTTCGTCCATTTTCTTATGATAGCTTACTACTAAATCACAGTCCCGAAAATACCAAATATCGTCGGAATCGACAAAAAAAATTGAATGCCATCCTGTTCAACAGATGCGGCTATATCTTCTGACACCTCAAAAGCCACTCCTAAAGAATAACTAGGCTGAATGGTGCTATTATCTCCATATAAAAACTCATAAAAGATATTATTTATTACAATCATATTGTATCTTTTTATACAGGAACTTCCTTCCGTAAATAGATGTGTTTTTATAAAAAAAGTCCACCATCTATAGTTGGAGTTAGTCTTTCGACTATTGAACTATTAAATAAGTTTATATTTTTTTTGAATATAATTATTGAAAGCGGCTCTTCATTTTAACTTCATGCCCCCAATACGATTTTTTAATAAAGTTTTCTGTAGAGCTTATATACCTTTTTAGTAAGAATGTCCAAGCTATTCTCTAGAGTCTTCATATTATAAGGTATCAAACAATAGGTGGTGAGAATTATAACGCATATTATTGATTTTCAAGCTATTCAGCCACGTAGTAAAACAAATGCAAGACAACCAATTCCAATTGACCATTCTCCAAAAAGAAATTCAGTTGCTCAGTTACGAGTAAATATTCCACGTAGAGACTCCCGTGACAACACAGTAGAATTAATCGCAACAGTTGGAGTTGAAGGAGTTACAAACATCGCTCAAATCGTATTTCGTATTTTCCGCGATAATACTGAGATTTTCAACACTCAAGTTGGGATCGAATCCACTGATTCAGAACAATTTTATGCTGTAACCTTCCAAGCAATTGACAAAGATCTAAGATCTGGAACTCATATTTACACGCTTACTGTTGAAAATATGACTGCTGGTGCCGAAGCTGCAATAGTAGGTCCGGTTTCTTTTAGCGCGTTAGCTATTGGCAACGACCACGATTGCTGTTAATGAAACTACTACAATATCTAAATGTCTTTCCAACAAGAAAGAACTCATTTCTGTTCTTTCTTGTTCTTTTTTATATACATTCTATACTCTGTAAAAATTCGCGTGCACATTTGCAGCTCGTGCAAGAATATACTGCTATATAATACGATTTAGGGGTGATTCTTTTATGTATTTATTTCCAACAAGAATTGCCGTTGTAGCCCCAGTTGCCTCTCCTTCTGTCCATTCTGTTCCCGTTCATACAGCAACTTCTGATGTTGGCATTGAACTCCCAGCAACTTGGCAGCAATATCAATTATCAGGTGGAGTAACACCTTCATTTTGGCATCACGGCACACCTCCTAGTGGCACTACCTATTATGGTCATCCTCCCCATTCTCCGTATCCACCTCTCCAGATTTTCTATCATTTCCCATCAATTTATTTTCAAAATTTTTATGGGACCTTCAACATTTGAACATATATATATTCTTCCATTTCATATACAGTATTTTTATACATGATAGCATACAAAAAAAACACCTAAGTTACCGATCACTCTCCGGTATCCTAGGTGTTTTCCATACAACTTTATATGATTGAAACTTTAAAAAACATTATATTTATTGACCACCATTTGGAGTTGCCTCTCCTTGACCATTTCCATTGCTCGGTTGTGTTGCATTTTCATGGCCGTTTCCACCGCTTGGTGGAGTTGTATTCCCCTGGCCATTTCCGCTGCCTGGCGGGGTTGTATTCCCTTGGCCATTTCCACTGCCTGGTGGAGTTGTATTTCCTTGGCCGTTTCCACTGCCTGGTGGAGTTGTATTTCCTTGGCCGTTTCCATTGCTCGGCGGAGTTGTATTCCCTTGACCATTTCCATTGCTCGGCGGGGTTGTATTCCCTTGATCATTTCCACCTTGATTATTTGTTGCATTGTCTTCATTTTGCTTATTTTGATCATTATTTTGCTTATTTTCTTCATTTTGTTTTTGCTCTTGTTGTTTTTTATCTCCATCTGTTTGTTGCTGCTGTTCTTGCTGTTTATTTTGACCATCATTTTTCTGCTGTTCACTTGAGTTTGAATTTGACGTGCTCGGATTTGGAGAAGAATCTCGTTTTGCACCTTTCACACGTAATTCATCACCCTCTTGAACAACACTACTTGGCGCCTTAAAGCGTGACGTATTTGTTCCAAATTTACTCATCATTTCTTTAAAAATCTGTTGTGCAATTTTCGTATTTTTGCTGCTTATATAATCTTCAGGACTATCTTTCATATATCCAGTCCAAACTGCCATTGTATACTGCGGTGTGTAACCCGCAAACCAACTATCACGCGATGCACTAGATGGTATACCATATTTCGATATTTGTTCAGATGAATAGTTTGTTGTTCCTGTTTTACCTGCCACATCTAAAGAACTTACATTAGCTGCTGTACCAGTACCAGAACTCACAACAGAACGTAGCATATCTGTGATCATATATGCTGTATAATCTTCCATAACACGTTTCGATTTTGGTTCAAAACTTTGTGATTTCCCATCAGGATAAACCACTTTTTTAACAAAGTGTGGTTTTGTATATTTACCATCATTACCAAATGTAGCATATGCTCCTGCAATTTCAGTTGGCGATACTTCATTTGTACCAATTGCTGTTGACTCAACTGCATCTTTTTTAAATGGAATACCTAAGCTTTCTGCAAAGCTTTGTGCTTTACTTAATCCTACCTCTTTTGCTGTTTTAATTGCTGGTATGTTACGAGACCATTTAAGAGACTCACGCATTGTTATCATACCTTTATACGTTTTATCAGCATTTTGAACCTGTTGTCCTGTCGAATATTTATATGCTGAATCATCGAGTTGATGATAAGTTGGCCATTTTAAATATTCAATTGCTGGACCATAGTCAAAAATTGGCTTCATTGTTGAACCTGCTGAACGATCTAGTTCAATTGCCATATTATGCCCTTTGAATGTCGCTTTATTTTCACCACGTCCACTACCTATAGCGCGAATTTCTCCAGTTTTTGTATCCATAAATGTAAAAGCACCTTGGAATTTATCATTTGGATAACTAATAATATTTTTGTTTAAAAGATCATCAGCATATTTCTGCGCTTCTTGGTCTAAAGTTGTGTAAATAGATAACCCATCAGATCCAACGTTTGCATCTGGTAACTCTTTCTCTACTTCCTTCACAACAGCGTCTATAAATGCTGGATATGGCATTTCTGTAACTTCTTTAGGAGGAAGTAGTCCGTCGGTTACAGGGACCTTCGATGCTTCTTCCATTTGTTTTTTCGAAATATATCCATGTCGATTCATTAAATGTAAGACAACATTTCTACGCTCTGTTGCCCGCTCTACATTTTGCGGTTTTGTTGGATCATAAATACTAGGGCCTTTTGGTAGTCCTGCAAGCATCGCAGCCTGTGGTAAAGTTAAGTCCTTTAATTCTTTTCCATAATAGTTTTCAGCTGCTGTTGCAATACCATATGAGCGGTTCCCTAAATTAATCTTATTTAAATACATTTCTAATATTTCATGTTTTGAATATTGCTGTTCTAACTTATAAGCTAAAAATATTTCTTGTGCCTTACGCTTAGGGGTTTTATCCATAGACAAGAAATAGTTTTTAATAACCTGTTGGGTAATTGTACTTCCGCCTTGTGAGCCATAATTCCCAGTAAGGCTGACTAAAACAGCACGTGCAGTCCCTTTGAAGTCAACACCACTATGATCATAAAAACGTGCATCCTCTGTAGCTAAAAATGCATTTTCTATTAATTTAGGTACTTGATCATACGTAATATTTGTTCGTTTCTCTTTCCCATATTCATATATCAGCTTTTTATCTTTATCATAAATTTTTGCTGATAATGGATTGACAAGCTTTTCCTTTTCAAGTTTCGGAGCATCTTTTATCATAATGAAAAAAGTAGTTACTCCTCCTACGAGCGCCACGATTCCAAGTATTAAACATCCAATTAAAAATTTACGAAAAAACGATGTTTTACCTTTCGTTTTTTCTACATTAGCACTTGGTTGCTTTTTCTTTTGTACTTGTCTTCGCTCTTCTCGAGAGCGATAATTTTCTGACATCTTGCTTTCTCCTGCCTTTCAATTCTCCCGTTGATTTACACGAAAATGAAACCAACATCTTGATTTCACCTCAACAAATAAGCCTATATACTTTGGACAACTTTTTCCCCTCTATCTTTCTAATAATACTTACATGTAACACATATAATATAAGAGGTTGGCTTTCATTTTGCTTTTGGCATAAGTTAATTCGAAAATTTTAAACAGCAAAGTATAAAAAAACATATAACCTCGTATAAATAATATACTTTTTTTTCATTTGGTCAAACTTTTTTATTTGAAAAACTATTACTAGTAAATCAATAGTGAAATAAAAATATCACACCAATATGAATTTCGTGTGAACTCACAATAAACTAAGCGATCACAAAAAACAGTACTATATAAATACAAATTGAAAAACCGACATAAAACCTTTCTTTTTTAGGTAAAAGAGAGCATCCGGCCATGCATAGAAGCGATCAGACCCTCTTCCTCCCCCATAGAAAATGAGTGCAGGCCACCCTTTGTTCTTCATAGCAGCGACTTATATGTCGGAAAATCAAAATGGATATATAATATGCAATGTATAGCATCTAAGTATTATAATTCTATAAATTAGCAGGATTTCCCTTTCTTAACAGCTAAACATATTGAAGAAGGGAGATGAACTAACATGACTTTATATCCAGTAATTTCTAAAAACTTAGTCGCTGTAGGTTATAATCCATCATCTATGATTTTACGAATTGAATTCAGAAATGGCACATATGATTTTTACGATGTACCAGAAAGTATATACACAGGATTACGAAACGCGCAATCCAAAAGCTATTATTATGACACCTATATTAGAAATTCCTATCGTCACACCAAAATTTAATCAGTAAGGTTCCTCATTCTCCTAACTTCTTTTCTTGCACTGACTTTCGAAGTAGTGATATTACTTGTAAATAGCATGATAAATAGGAAGCAATTTATATCATTGTATAAATGATTATCTTATGTAAAACAAAAATGGTATTACATTGTTTATCGAATGTAATACCATTTTTAAAATTTAAATATAGCTTCCAATACTACTTGATCACTACTTGCTCCTCTTTAATCCAGCTGCTTTGTCCAATATCAATAGCACCCTCTTTTCTTGCCCAAACACGATAAGAACTTGAACCATCAATCAAACCTTTAAAATTTATACATTCAGGTTCTGCATAATAATTAATTCCATATCCAACAGGGTAGTTTGAATATGCATGGAACCACTCTACATCAAAGTGCTCTAATTTCACCCACTGTTTCTCGTTTCCTAATTTAATCATATCCTTATCTCCACCACCCCAATATCCTTCAAAAATTAGATACGGAATTTTATTTGTGATATGTCCAGTAAATATAGGCTCTTCAGGATTCTTATATAGATTAATTCCGTAACCTTCAGGGTATTTCGAAATAGCAATTCCAATACCTACTGGTTGTCCTAAATTGTCCTGCACCTGACTTGTACCATCTATAAACCATGAAAGTGACTTATCGCTAACTAAATAATTCAAATCAACTTTTCCTATCCCGTCAATATTTCCTGTTTCAGTATATTGCCATATATCACATGGATATGCTGGTTTATTACCACCATATCGCGGAATCCAAAGGAAATCCGCTCTCACCCCACTTAAACCATACTTATTATACATGTGATGACCTACGTACAATCCAACTTTCCAACCCGCAGCTTTACAAGTATCAATAAACGCTTGGGATGCTTCAGCTAACTGATCAGGACCACAACTTTTTAACGTATCATCTTCAACATCAAGAACAAGAAATTTAGCGTTAGCACTTACTCTTGCCATAAAATCTTTTGCTTCTACAATTGCATCTTTAACAGAAACATAACAACCATAAGCATATGCTGCATGTGAAATACCACGTTGTTCCAGATTCGTTACATAGCTTGTATACCGCTCATCAACTGTTCTCGAACCATACTGCACACGGCATATTGCAAGATCAATCTGAGGTGCTACCACATCCCAATCGATATTACCATTCCACTTAGAAATATCAATAATATGTTTGCCCATTATTCATCTCCTCCTTTTGTAATATCACATTTAAATACTTAGAGAAATACTTCAATCTCCCCTCCAACTTGTCCATATACTTGATCGATTCCGACAATATGAATATAGTAAGAATCGATTAAAATAGGTGTGTGTTTTGCCAGTTCGATTTAATACTTTATCGAACGCTAAAGTGAAACTTTAATCAGTGGGGAGCTTACTACCCGCGAATAGAGGGATAAATTAAATATTCAATCAGGATATAAAATGTTATATAACGCCCTATCATGACTCAGTTATATGCCTTCTATAAAAACAATTTTCATCGTACACTTTTTAAGAAACAATCCTAAAAATCACTTACCACTATACTTATAGTAGTAAGTATCTATACTAAACATTGGTAATATTCAATACAAACATTATCAATTAACTATATGAGTCAACTATGTTACATTAATACCACGGTTACTATTACCGTTAAATCCTTGCTCCCTTCAAGGATTTAACATACTCTCCTAATCCAATATGTATAAAAGAAAAAAAGAATCTGTAACAGATTCTTTTTTCTCATGCTACAACTTAAAAGAGTTTAACAAGAACATATAAAGCATGACTCCCCAGCAAAAAGACCTTTAGATATAAAATTCTGCAAATAACCTATTCTCATTTGTTATACTTAATATAAGGAACGATTGTTACAATTTATATGCTAGCAGAAAACAAAGCAGATGATACAAATTCCTTTTTTCCAAACAAAGATACAATTATAACAAATGATGGTGAACAAAAAGAAGCTCATCCGTTATTAAGTCAGCAAATTGGTGGTGAATTTACTGGCAAAGAAAAATAAGAAGGCAGTGTAGTCTTCCTTCTCGATGGTGATCCCGAAAAAATTAATCATTTAAAATTAGTATTTAAAGCACCACAAAATAAAGACTCTGTAACAATTGGTGAAGAAAAAACAATTGAATTTGATATGTAACACAAAAGCCGACTTTTTTAAATAAAAGTCGGCTTCCTTCAAAAAATAAGACTTTGTAATATGAGCTTTTAGACATACCACTTAATCTTTATTTCTATTATTGATTTTGTCATATGCTCTAATTTGTTTTTCAAGACGCCTATCTGCTTTTTTATCATTCACCACAAGAATCGCATGGATAACTCCTGGTACCCAAACAATCAATGTCAAAAAGAAGTTTATAATTGCTTGAAACGGTTTTTCGCAAAGTAGAACCGCAAGTGGTGGAAAAAGAATTGCTAATAAATATATCATTCTTATCAGCTCTCCTTATCATTTACTTGTTAATTTATCCCGCATCGACGGACAGTAACACTCCCACTTCAAAATTCAGCTAAAGCAAAGAGGTTATGTATGAACTATCCGTAAAGCCCCATTGATGCGGGCTAATAATCAAATGATAAAAAGCATCCTATTGGACCATCGCCATCAAGTTAAGAAAAGCAAATACCCCAAAACGAAGAAAATGAGTTGAATTCTCATAAATAACTGTAAAATAATAAAATTTTCGTTTTGGGGACACTTCAAAATATTAGCTTGATGGGTATGTATAGTGATCCCTATTATGTATTATGAAACATTACAATTTACTATCACGGGTACGTCGAGAGAAAAAGAAGTATAGCAATGGTGCTGAATTTGTGGTAGTACCACATCTCTTAGAACGACAATTTAAAGTATCAGCTCCCAATGAAAATGGTTTACTGATGTGACATACTTGACATTTGGAGAACGCATCTTGTATCTTTCCACCATCATGGATGCCTTTTAATCGTGAAATTATTAGTTGGGTGATAAGCTTTCAGATTTTAGTTAAAAAGAACTTCATTATTTTTGCAATAGAGTCTTATTGTAACCAGTCTTAGGAAGGGTGATTTGAAATCTCGTTTTCCCTTCGTCTGTATGTAAATAAATTTGGCCTCCGTGTTTCTCCACAATATGTTTTGAAATGGTTAAACCAAGACCTGTTCCCCCGTCGCTTTTTCTTGATTGATCTCCCCTAAAAAATGCTTCAAATACTTTTTCTTTTACCGCATAAGGAATGCCGATGCCATCATCGATGATATTGATATGTATCTTTTGAGTATCTTCAATTAGTGAAATAAGAATGTTTGTTCCTTCTGGGTTGTATTTTAGGGCGTTGGACAGTACGTTAGAAACGGCACGATATAACAATGTATAGTTAAACAAAACGTATATTTTCTGAAAAGGGATTTCAAATTGAAAGTTAAATTGTTTTTCTTCAAACAGGCTATAATATTCTGCAGCTATTTCACGAATAAATTCACAAATATCCAATGTGTCAGTTGGAAATGGATAGTCAGGGCTTTCAAGTTTAGACAACTCAAAGACATCCTCAATTAATTCTGTAACGAGTCGTGCTTTTGTATGTATGGTATGTAAAGCTTGCTGTTTCCTCGCTTCCTCCTTAATAAGACCCAATTGTAGTGCTTCAACATAGCTCTGAATAGTTGTAATAGGAGTTTTTAAATCGTGAGAGATATGGACAAGCATGCGCTGCTTGCTTTTTTCTAATTGTTTTTTCTCAATTTCTGTTTTTTCTAGTTTTTCAGCCATTAGGTTAAAGTCATTCTGTATTTGCATTAATTCATAGTTGGATTTAAAACGAAGCCTTTTGTAGTAATAGCCATTTGTGATGTTTCTAATTCCATCAGCAATTGAACGTAAAGGATTTGTTATTTTCATAGCCATCCAGCGGCTATATATATATACATTAAGCCCGAATAAAAGGAGAAAAAGGACAAAGGTTTGAAGTAGCAATTTTGTAAAAGCTGTAATATGGTCTTTCGCTGCACTTGTTATCAAGAACTCTTTCTTTACATATGTTTTTGGAATCTTAACGAGACAATAAGCTGTTTTCCCGTCTTTCGTTTTAAATGGTGCTAGAGAAGAGTAGTACGGATTCTCCTCTTGGTCGTAAAAAAGGGTGTTTAATTCTTTTTCCGTATAGGCGGACGATTTATCTTGTTTTTTTCCTTTAACATAAATAACTTGCAGATTTTCATCGAGAATTTCTACCCAACCATCAAATGACTCAATTGCCTCAGAGGGGATGTCTGCATAGTTCTGTCGTACGATTTCAGTCGCTTTTAAATTAGACAACATAGTATTATCGAACTTCTGTATCATTTGAAAATTTAAAATGACCAGCAAGATAACGACAGTAATTCCAACGGTCAACGAGAAGAAAACATAAGTTTTAATTAAGGTGTTAAATATCTTATTTTTATCGCTCATTCAATTCTTCCTTTTTAGCAAATCGATAACCTAAGCCTCGTATAGTTTTTAAATAAACTGGATTTCTCGGATGATCTTCAATTTTTTCTCTCAATCTACTGATTTGAACCATAATAGTATTGTCATCCGAATAATAATGATCGGACCACACGTTCTCAAAGATTTGTTTTTTCGTAAAAATACGACCTGGCTCCCCCATAAATAACTTCAATAATTTATACTCAAGGGCGCTAAGTTTAATTTCGTGTCCCCGCTTGTCAAGAATACAAGAGTGGTGATCCAACACTAGGTCATCAATACATGTTTGAGAACCCTCTTGATTAAGTGAGTCAGTATTAAAATCATATGTTCTTCGAAGTTGAGCTTGGATTCGCGCTAATACCTCCAACAAGCTGAATGGTTTCGATATAAAATCATCTGCTCCTAGCCCTAGTCCCATAATTTTATCCATTTCTTGATTTTTGGCAGAAAGAATAATAATAGGCATTTTATATTCTTTCCGAACTATTTTAATCAATTCGTACCCATTAATATTCGGCATCATAATGTCAATAATAGCTAGATCAATTTTAAATTTCTGTATAAAATTTAAAGCTGATTTACCATCACGCGCTTCCAGTATCGAAAAGCCTTCCATTTCCAAAAAAAGTCTTAGTATCTCTATGATTTCAGGCTCATCATCAACGATTAAAATAGTTCTCACCATCTTCTCCCCCGTTTCTACTAGTTAAAATCTTGCTTAAAACTAACATTTCCCTTTTGTAAGATTATTGTAAGATAAATGACAGTTAAGGGAAAGATTAACATTGTAAGGTGGAGTTATCTTAAACGAAAGGCAACTGAAAAAACTTATAAAGAAATTCAAACTAAAAAAGCTAACTACCGAATAAATCTAGAAAACTTGAACATCATGATACTTGTATGTTAAGTGGCTTCCAGTTATGCATTTGATTAAAAAAGTAGGTGAACCAGCACGTGTAAAATCTGCTCAGTGCAAAAAGAATTTACCCCTAAGATGTTTAGATTCGTATCATAATCAAATCCTCGAATGTGAAAAATGAATGTTTCTATGTTTCTAGTGTACTAGAGTGGATGTTTTAAATAGTTAAAGGAGTGATAGATATGTCATTATCAGTAACCTATGAACAGTATGAGAAAGCAGAGCGTCTGCTTTCTTGGAACACTGTAAAAGATGTATGTAACGGTAAGGTTTTTCCTAATTGGTTAGATAAAGGAAGCCGTTTTTGGTATCAAAGAGATATACAAAAAGAAAGTGAATGCGGCAAACAATTTGTATTAGTTAATCCACGATTAAACACTAAAGAATCCGCTTTTGATCATGCTAGGCTTGCAGAGTCTCTCTCAAATGTAATTAACCGTCAGGTCGACCCAGATAACCTTCCCTTCAATTCCTTTACTTATATCAATGAAGAGAAGGCAATTCAATTTGAAGTAGATGAATCCACGTGGATTTACGATTTAGCTAAATACCAGTGCAAACAAATCAGGACTAAAAAAGTACCTGCGCATGAACTTCGATCCCCTGACGGGCGCTGGTCTGCGTTTATCAAAGGATATAATTTATTTGTACGTTTTTTAGAAACAGGGAAAATCATCCAACTAACTCATGATGGTACGCGATACTATGATTATGGTATTCAACCGGAATCAGAAATTTCCGCTGTCGTTAAACGATTATATAATCCTAAAATTCCACCAGCAGCACTCTGGTCACCGGATTCCAAACAAATCTTGACGCACCGGCTTGATCAACGCAAGGTACGAAAAATGTCTCTTCTACAGTCAGTTCCTCCTGAAGAAGCAAAGCCGCCTGTCATCCGTTCGTATCGTTATCCACTAGTCGGAGATAAACACCTTCCATTAGCCCAATTTGTAATTTGCGATATTGAACAGCAATTGATGATTCAATTGGATACAGAACCTATGATTACGGGATTAGTATCACCGCTCAGTCCTAGTTGTCAAACAGCTTTTTGGACAAACGACAGCGACTTTGTTTATTTCACAAAAATGTCTCGTGACTATCGATCTATGCAATTTGTTGTCGCTAATGCAAAAACTGGTGAAATTCAAACTTTGTTAGAGGAGAAAAGTGAGACTTTCCTATTTACAGATCTCTACAACATCAAAAGTGGAAAAGGTATAAATGTCCAATGGTTATGCCATGATAACACTTTTATTTGGCATTCCGAGCGTGACGGATGGTCACACCTTTATCTTTATGATAGTCGTACAGGAAGACTTAAAAACAGAATTACCTCTGGATCCTGGACAGTCCGTCGATTAATTGGTGTTGATGAACAAAAAAGTTGGGTGTATTTTACTGCTAGCGGCCGAGAGCCGGGACGGGATCCTTATTTTCAGCATCTTTATCGAGTTCGGCTAGATGGATCAGACTTAGTGCTCCTTACACCTGAGGATGCTGAGCATGACGTGTTTATTTCTCCTGATTATTGTTTTTTTGTAGATACTTTTTCACGTGTAGATATACCACCTAAATCTGTATTGCGTTCAACCGATGGAAAATTAGTTTGTGAACTGGAACAAGCTGATATTGAACTTCTCTTATCAAATGGATATCAAATACCAGAACGTTTTACTGTCAAGGCTGCCGATGGGATGACTGATTTGTACGGAGTACTGATTCCTCCTGCAAGCACAAACACAGAGTGTAAGTATCCCATCTTGGATTATATCTACGGTGGTCCTCAACTACTCCACACGCCAAAAGAATTCATTTGGGGAGGGGAGTATTCAGTAGAACAACCGATTGATCTAGTCGGCGGTGCCCAATCTTTTGCACAGCTTGGCTTCGCCGTTATTCTAATGGATGGAAGAGGCACACCTTACAGGTCAAAGGGCTTTCATGATTTTTCTGATGGGAAGCTGGAATGGTCTGCAGGAATTGAAGATCATGTAGTAGCTATTAAGCAACTTGCGGAACAGTATCCTTTTTTAGATTCAGAAAAAGTAGGTATTTACGGCGAATCTGGAGGTGGATATGCAGCCGCTCGAGCTATACTGACTTATCCGGATGTGTATAAGGTAGCAGTATCTGGGTGCGGGAACCATGATCAACGCTTATACTTAGCAGCTTGGGGAGAACGATTTCAAGGACTTTTCAATTCAGAACTATACCGTGAACAAGATAATACTAGATTGGTTAAGAACCTAAATGGAAAGTTACTTTTGGTAACAGGAGACCTGGATGATAATGTCCATCCTGCTTTAACCATGCGAATGGTAAATGCTTTGATTAAAGAAAACAAAGACTTTGACCTACTGATTCTCCCTAATCGGCAGCATGGGATTTCTGTAGATGTTTACTTTATACGTCGACGATGGGACTATTTTATACGAAATTTACTGGGAGTAGAACCACCAAAAGAGTATGCGATTAAAGATCCTATGTTTCCAGGATGATGAAGATACTCAGTCCTGGCTTAAAAGATGGAAATGCTAAGCTAAAAGATAAAGTAGCTCCATGGGCTGAACAAGCGGTCAAAACGGTAGTTGCTTTAGAGTTATATGGTCCCGAAGTGACGAAATATCGAGATGGCGCGGTAAGATATTATGCGAAAAGAAATATGCCCCACCAGGAAGCAGCGGCTATGATTACCAGAGCTTTTCACAAAAACTTTGGCAACTAAACCATATATAACTGAATAACTAATCCAGCATAAAATTGAAGTTTGGATACCCCTAGGCTACTGCTATTATTGGCCCAGCAAAATAAAAAAGGTCAACCAGAAAATCCGGTTGACCTTATAATTTAATCACACCCGTTAGCTCAGTACGTTTACTTGCCTCATTATTTTTTTCATATGTGTAACTGTTGCATATCCCCTTCTAATTTTTACTTTCACCTTTAAGGATAAAAGACTTTTATAATTCCATGTATTATAATAACAATTTGTGAATTTCTTCAATATTTAGACCAGTGAATTTTGCAATGTCTTCTAACGGCATATCATTCTTATGCATACCACGAATTAATTGTATTTTTCTTTGTTCACTCCCTTTTTCTAAGCCCTTTTCTAGCCCCTCTTCTAAACCTTCTTCACAAGCATGCGCTATTTTAGCTTGTTCATCTAGAAGTACTTTCTCACGAACTTCATACGCTGTTCGGAATGTAGAGTCATGGCTTATATTCTCCCATTTATTCATTGCCTTCTTTAAAATCGGATCTTGATTCATCGTAATCTCCTCCAATGTTTGAGTTAAATGTTCGTCTTCATGTGCTGGCAGTAATAACATCCAACGAACAAACGCATTTTCCCACGGATTCACTTTTTTTACGTTATTTTTTACAAGTTTTGGTATCTCTGAAAAATGTATTTCAATGTCATCACTTAAGATTTGTTGCGTTTTTGTATTCCATAATTGTCCGATAGTTTGAAATGCTTCATCGTGAGAAAACAAAATAAAATCTAATAAATCAATCATTTCTAAGTTTCCTTCTCTCCTATATCTAACCTCTTCACATCAGAACGTAACACCACCGTACCTACTTCAAAATTTGTTAAGGACTGTTAGATTTCTCCTATTTCTGAAATTTATTTTATTAATTTAATATGGTACGTGAAATTATCTATGATAATTGTATTTTTTTGATGGGAGAATGAGATTTTACTATTTTGCTAATGAAGAAATCTGAAAAAATAAAAAAGACACCTATAATGTGCCTTTTTCTGACTTGATAACCACTTTAATTTTAATAATATAAGTGCTGGACTCCCATCCAATTACCATTTTACCATATCTATCTATATTGTGTGTTGAGAAAATGAATTCAGCACATTACTTTGTTAAGGGAAATTACGTTTTACTCTCTTTTTTCTTTATGCACTTTTTCAGGTTCTGGTGCAGATATATGAAGAAGAACATGGATGGTAGTAGGTTCTCGTATTTTATGCTATAAGTCCAAACACTTGAGGAATAAACTCTTTCTGATTTTGAACAGACTTGTCCTGTAAAATAATTTTCTCTTTTTTATCATATGCATCGCTTCTATTCCAGAAAGAATAGCCTTGGTAGTACGAAAAGATTTCAATCCAACCATATTAGACATAAAGCTTTGAAAATTAAAAGAGTGTGTCGTTAATACCAATACTGGTATAATCCAAATCAATAGTATGGAACCTACACCAAAATAGATAGATCTTTTCTTCCATTTAATATGCTTAAACCATAAGGAAGCCCCAAAAACTAAAAGCGAAATTAATATAACGATAGAGAGTAAAACAAAAATATAATCGAAAATTGAAGGTACACTTGCATGAACTGTACCATCAATATAATCCCCGGTTCCCTTAAATAAAGATACGAACCAATCTATAAGCCAGGAAATATCAAATGGTAGATCTTCGCTTTTCGTTTTAGAAGAAGCAGTGGAATACAACACCTCCAAATCATTCATCCCCTTTCTGAAAAATACAATATCGATAGTATAAGGATATATATTTTTCTTCTATAAACTAAGAAAACAGGAAAAATATATTTGAATAAGTAATTAATTTTTTAAAATCTGTCTCTAAAACAAAAAAGAGCTGTAAATTTACCATTACAGCTCCTATTTCTAAAAATTCATAAGGTTGTCTATTTCATTTTATTTCAGCTAATTCTTTTGCTAAATATCGATAAGCAATGTCAAAATACTCTTGTTTCCCCCAACTTTCTGCATTCCCAATCACTACGAATACCTCTTTTGCTCTACTTGCTGCAACATTGAGTAAATTTGGCGTACTAGAAGCCCATTTTAGTGGACCTTGTTTTTGATTATCTACTCCTAATACAAAAATAACCATCGGTGCCTCTTTCCCTTGAAAAGTGTGCACAGTCCCAATTTCAATATTTTCATACTCTTTCCCAGGTAGTTTTTGTTGTTTTAGTTGCTTTAATTTTTGAACAACACTTACAAAAGGTGAAATAATATAGCAAGATTTATCTGGGTTATCTTGCGAGAATTTTTTTGCAATCTCAATTGCTTTTTCACCTTGTTCGGGAATAAAGTGATTTCCTGACCCATATGTTTTCCCACCTATATCTAACCATTGGCTAACATATTGAGGCTTACTTTCTTTACTTTTAGTATCCGTTAATCCGTAGAACATTTTACCTTGATACGTTGTTTCATTACATATTGAAAACATTGGATTTTCACATCTTCTATGAACACGCAGAGGTGACCCTAACCATGTTTTATTCTGATTCGAGTCAATCATCTCGCCTCCATATCTATTATTAAGATCAGCAAACTCTTGAACACTGACTTCATTTCTAGTTAAACGATAATAGAAATTATATTGCTCATTTATTCCAGCACTGTCATTTGCAATTAGTTTAAGTTGGTCATCACTTAATGTAACAACAGGAGGAATTTGCAAGGGATCTCCTACAACAACAACATTCCTAGAGCGCCAAATCGCACCTATTGCAGATTGGGGAGTAGCTTGGCCTGCTTCATCGATAAACAACCAACCTATATCCTCCGTCTTTAAATCTTTTAAAAACCTTGCAATGGAAGCAAATGTTGATGAGATAATTGGAGTGAGTAAAAATACAGTATCAAACATAGCTTGAATGAAATTGTCTCTTTGGGCTTCGTTAATTTGAGAATCAAGATTTCCTTTTTCTTTACCGCCTAAAAAATAGGTTTTTGCTAAAGATAAGTTCTTTTCAATCCTGCCTTGATTTGCAATTAAAAAAGCATTATATTCACTCATTAACTTTGCAAAAAGTTTACTCCGCTCGCAATTCATCCGCTCATTTTTGTTTTCACCGTCGATATTCACAAATTGTTCCTCTGATGTTTGCCATTTCTTTTCATTAACATTATGAAAGACATCATTCTCTTTTACCGTAGCTATCTTTTTCAGCACATTTTGTTCTAATTGTTTAAATGAATATACGTTTTCATGCTCTAAATCACCAACACGCTGTAAATCCTCTGTAATTGTAGTGAAGTATTCCTTTATATTTGCAGTTTTTCCCATTGCCGCAGAAATTTTCCCCCAGCATTTTTTCTCTTTGTCGAATCCCAAGAATTGATAACCGTTTTTCAGTAAATCTTTATCTTTTGGTAAATCCACGCTTATATTTTCAACTGCAGAATTATTATTAGATGTTACTAAAATACGATACTCCTTAAGTTTAGGGTGAAAGGAATAATAATAATCTTCTTGTCCCTCCGCAAATTGCACTTTTGAGAATACATCTGTGGCCTCTTTTAGAAACTTTACTTTTTCAAATAAAATATTCGCAAATACGTCTTTTAACAACGTCGTTTTACCTGTTCCCGGTGGCCCATTAACAGAAAAAATAAAGCCATTATCTTCTTTTGATTTTGCAATAATAAGATTTAAAGCAACCTGCTGCATGAGTCCTAATGGAAATTCCGAGGGCCATCTCGTAATTGGTATTTTTCGTAATATGCTCTTCATTTCACTTATACTTTCATTCTTAAATAAATCCACCCTCTCACCTGAGTTTTTTAATGCTTCCCAGTTACTTAAAGATAAATAGGTTTCTAAAGCTTTACCAACAGAGCTATCTTTAATTTCATATTTTACTTTTTCTAAATCATTTATATAAAAACTGTTTACGCCTACATGTTCTTTATATGTTAGACGGACATATTTTTCATATTCTTTTTCACTGCAAAACCGAAATACACCATCTTTATCGAAATGTCTCTTTGAAATATATGATTGCAATATACTTTGAATATTCCGTGTCAGCTCTTCCCAATTTTTAAATCTGATATGTATATAATTGATATCTTTTTCTAAAGAATCTTGTTCTTTCAACCCACTAAATTCAAGCGTTTTGTCTTTTTTTCCATAATTATCACTTTCAATTACAGATGATATCGTATTGATTAAATCTGATTCTAGCTCCTTTAGACTCTTCCCTGTACGTAGAAAGTACTTCACAATCGGACTAACCACCACACTAGATTCGAGCGAGGTATCAGGGATTAGCTTAAGCATCTGATTTAGTTGAATATGGATCAAAAAACTATTCGGGTCCTTTTGGAAATCAGTAAAACTCGCTTTTTGCTTAGATTCATTCGAGAAATACCTTAATACTTCATTTTTTGCTACTGGTAAATAAAATAATGACGCATTATTATCTGCAAGATATTTTCCTTTTGCGCTATTTCCTTTTTTTGAAGGAATATTTGCATATCCTGATGTGGAGTTCCATTAGGATTGATAAAATCTGGTATATGAATATTAGGTTCTTTGTGAAAAAAACTTTTAAATGAATGCATAGTTATAGACTCTTTATCGCAATTCATGAAATTGAAATGCTCTAATTCAATAAAATAGTTAAGTGTTTTTGTTGCCGTCTCTTTATAATTCGTTTTTTCTTTATCTGTATCTTTCCTTTTGTTTTGAAAAAAGAATGGAAATATTTTCTTTAACCCTTTCATTATTAGCCTCCTAGTAGCAGAATTTACCTAAATTATACAAAATTATACTTAGATTATTTAACACAATTCTTTTTCTTTCAATTATTTGTATGGATATTCATAATTGATTTTTTATATAAAATATATCTTTTCCCGGTTCTAGGATAATGTAAGTAATTTGTCAAAATGAAAAAAGACCCGTTTGTGAGGTTTGGTTTTGATAATAAAAAGGTGCTTTCATGATTAGAAAACACCTTTTCAGTCTACTACTTTATTTTAATAGCCAATACTTTTTACAAATACACTCTTTAATTTTTTTCGAAAATGAATACCTAACGTAATGGCTACAATGATTATCGCTCCGAAGATAATTTTCCCAATGTGCTGTCCAAGCACTTCAAATATATCATGTAAGTTTCCTCCTAGCCAATAGCCACCGATTAAAAAGAAAGATACCCAGAATAGAGCACCAGAGTAGATCGTTATGGCAAAACGACGGAGGGGTAAATTAATAATCCCTGCAAAGTAACCAGTAAAATGACGTACACCTGGGACGAAAAATCCAATAAAGATAAGGAAATATCCATATTTATCAAACCACATTCTCGTTAAATCAATTTTTCTTTGTGTTAAAAATACATATTTTCCATATTTCTGTACAAAAGGCATACCAAGTTTATTGCCTAAAAAGTACTGAATTGTCATCCCAGCGCTTGTACCAATAAATGATAAAATAATTAAAAGCGGTAATTCTAAATCTCCTTTATGTGCCAAATAACCCGCATACACTAACGTCGGCTCCCCCGGAAACGGAAATGCAATATATTCTAACAATGTTCCAACAAGTACTACATAGTAGCCATATTGCTGAAATAATTCATAAACCCATTCCATGTTGTTTTCTCCTTTTTTTCTACAGCATTAATTACGTACAATAACTAGTGATTACACTGGCGTTCGTAGGAATCTCGGCATTTCAATGCTGAGTAGTTTCAAGCCTTTACTGAGAGCGATAATTAAGAAAATAGAAGTTCAACCTAACCATAAAGGTATAAAGCGGAAAACCGTATCACAAATGAGGGATACGGTTTTTACTATTATTTAAAAATCATAACAGTATAAAATACATTAAGTTTTGCCTTCATTGAAGCCAAATGCTTCACCAATCAATTTTTTAATAGACTCATAATCTTCTTTAACTAGACTTCTGTATATTACTTTATCCATCTTTGTAAACTCCCTTTTATATAAGTAAATTTTCATTTCGTATGTAAATATCTTATTATAATAATAATGTCTCCTCTAAGAGGAGAGTCAACGGTAATATTAGAAAAAATATAAAGGAAGTGATTAGGGTGAAAAACTTATTTTCTATTGGAGAAGTTGCTAAAATAAAGGACATTACCATAAAAGCGTTAAGATATTATCATAAAATGGGATAACATTAATGCAAAAAAACGATATTCTTTTTGTAGGAATTTACAGAAAGAATATCGTTAGACCCAAACTACTCTTAGATTACTAACAACAAAAGACAAGCCTATATGCTAAGTGGTTTTTGACTACAGTATTCAAAAACGCATAGGCTCACGCCTAAGAACATTCATCTCTCACCTAAAATTGTTGTTTCACACCTTCACATTTTTGAAGAAGGAGTCTTCTGTCGAAACATGATAAATTGTTTTGAATTACATCATAATCTGTCATTGAACTGTCCATGTAGATCTCTATGTCTCTATCAAATGATTTTTGTATTAGAACCTAATTTTTTTACCTTTGATATTTTTTCCAGTCTTAAAACCGATTTAGAAAATTCTAAAAATACATTAAGGATCTTTGAGAAACTAACTTTCTTATAATTATGCTTGCTATTTCCTCGATGTTTTCATGTAGAAAGAAATGCTTACCTTCAAAAGAGTGGAATGTACACATTTTATTTGTGTATTGCTCCCATTTTTTTACCTCTTCATATGAAGTTAATTCATCATTTTTTCCATTTAAGATCAGAAAATCAATGTCACATACTTGTATATTATTATTATGTATATATGTCTCTACGATTTTAAAATCCGCTCTTAGAATGGGGAGAAAAATTTCCATTAATTCTTCTGATTGAAACACCTCGGATGGTGTACCACCCATAGCAATAACTTCATTTTTAAATTGTTCATTAGATAGATTGTGTCGGATATCTTTTATTTTGCTATTTGGATGATTTCTACCAGACAAAACAAGAAACTCAGGTAATACGTCATTGGAAATTTGTATTTTCCTGGCTAATTCATAGGCGATCAAACTTCCCATGCTATGTCCATATAGAATATATGGTGAATTATTTAGCTGCTTAATAATAATTTTATAGACATCATTTACAGCCTCTTCAATACTATGATAAAGGCTTTCTTCAATTCTATATCCCCTACCGGCTAACTCTATAGGGATTACTTCAATAAATGGATTAAAGTATTTTTTCCATTTTGAGTAATTAAACGCAGATCCCCCAGCATGTGGCAAACAAAAAAGTTTAATCTTCGTCATTACTGTCTCCTTCGATTAAAATTTGTTTATATTCTGGCAAATTATATAAATATCTTTAATTATTATCTCCTTTGGTAACTCATCTAGTGTTGCACAAGCAGACATCTTATAATTAGGCTCAATATTATATTGTCTAAAGTGAAAATTTCGAGGTATGTTCTTGTATGAAATTGAATTTTGAGCTTCTTTTTTTATGGAGAATGAATTTAACGGGATATAAAGCCCCTTCCCAATAGTTTTTATATAACTTTCTTTTAACGTCCAAAGATCAAAAAAATAACTAATTTGTTCATCAGAATTTATATTAGATAAATCATGAAATTCTTCCTCTGAGAAGAATTCTTGTGCTAATTTAAGAGCGTCTATTTCTGAAATTTTTTCTATATCAATACCAACATTTGAATTAGCAGTAATACAAACCACCCATTCTCCTGAGTGCGAAATATTAAAATGAAAATCAGAAAAATTTTTAACAAAAGGTTTTCTGTGCTTATTATATACAAATTTAATTTCGTCATTATTAATTTTATATTTTTCACAGATTAAAGAACGGACTAACAAATCTCCTATCAATATCCTATTAATATCGTCCAATTTTATTAAACGCTTTATTCGTTCTCTTTTCTCATTTGAAATCAAATTACTAAACTGATTAAACAAATCATTATCAATATTCTTTGGTATTTTTACAGCGTGAATTCGTATTATAAATCACTTCCTTTTTAGAGATGTAAAATCTTATGTATTACGTAACACCCTTGAAATACATATAAATCAAAAAAATTGTATATTTACATATTAATGTAAATATACAATTTTCACCTGGAAATATAATTAAGATACTCGGTTCTGGTGCAGAAACTTCAGGGTAATTGCATCATAATCTGTCATTGAACTGTCCATGTATGTTTCTATGTCTCTATTGCACCAGAACCCTATACAGTGCTGCTATTGATATATTCGTAATGTCTCAAATTTGATGTACAGTCATTAAGCGGCTTTTTTTGCATTCACATCACTATTCACAAATAATACCTTTGATAGTGAAAATTTATGTTCATAAAGTTGTATCTTTCTAGACACTCTACTTTGTGGTTAACGAAAGGTACGCTCCCTCTATCCCTTCTAATTCATTTACGAGACATTTGGCTATCTTTTCCACTGCTGGGGAGAAGACAATCTCTTCGTGCGACCCAGGCACCGAATACTTATTCACTTTCCCCTGTAATAACGGCCTCCAATCCGTGAATAAATCTCTACCTTCTTCAGCACTGAAGTAGATGACCTCCCCAAAATATGGCGTTAAAACATGTTCTGCCATTAAATTTAGACCCTTCCTGTGGGCATTGATAATCTGCTTTAGACTCGTAAGATCCGCATCAGGCAGGAGCACTCCTTCCACGATCAACTGATCAACAAGCATGTCCTGTTGATGAACGAGTTCTTCTCCCTGCTCTACTAGATCTAAATGGATGAAATGCTTCAATATATAAGAAAGCATATCATCCTCTGTCTTGTGATCCTGTTCTGAAGGTACCTTGGTATCCATGAGTACCAACATCTCAACTTCTTCTCCCTGGTTCCGTAGTATAGTTGCGATTTCATAGGCGATGGCACCGCCCAGAGACCATCCTCCCAGACGATACGGCCCCTCTGGCTGAACTCGCTTCATTTCCTCGATGTAGAGTTGAACTACTTCCGACAAAGTCAACCCGTCCATTCCTTCTTTCTCTACGAGAGGATTCTGTAGACCATAAAATGAGCAGTGATCCTTGAGTAACCTTGCTAGCTGAATGTAACAGAATACATTACCCATAAACGGATGAACACAGAAGAAAGGCCTTTTCTCTGACTCTTGTAATGGAACCAGAACCGATAACGATTTTTCCATACCATGATTGTCACGGATGAGACAAGCGATTTCTTCCACTGTCGGGTTCTCAATCAGTGCGGACACCTTAATCTCTTTTCCAAATTTCTCTCTGACCTTTGAAATCAATTTGATTACCAGGAGAGAGTGACCCCCTCTATCGAAGAAATCATCGTTTACATGGACATCTTCTATCTGTAGCACATCCTGCCAGATTCTAATCAGCTGATACTCGATTTCATCCCGTGGGATAATTGGTGTAGAAAAGGTACTTTCTTTTTGAATCGTTAAGCTGTTCAGTGCCTTTCGATCAACCTTCCCATTTGTTGTAAGCGGAATCGCGTCTACCTCAATAAAGTGTGCAGGAACCATATAATTCGGTAAATGTGTTTTCAGATGCTCCCGCCATTCATTTACACTTCCTTCACCAACTACATAAGCTACCAATCGTTTGTCTCCTGGATGATCCTCTCTTACCAGTACAACAGCTTCTTTTACGGACAAATGCGCCTGCAAAGTTGCTTCAACTTCTCCCAGTTCAATCCGGAAACCACGAATCTTTACTTGGTCATCCATACGACCATGGAACCGGAGATCACCGTCAGGCAGATAACTTGCTTTGTCCCCAGTGTAATAGAGACGTTCCCCTGACTTAAACGGATGCGGAA
>NZ_CM000745.1:1932685-2058000 GCF_000161455.1 Bacillus pseudomycoides DSM 12442 | reverse complement strand
GATCCCTTCAAATGAGAAGTATCTTGTTGGACATAGCGCAATTAACTGTCCATATAAATGGCACTGGAATCGCTCGAGTTTTATCTTTTTTACCGCATGAATACCAAAAATAGATTTCCATGTTTTAAATAAAATTTCAACTTGCCAACGAAGAGAATAGAATTGATAAATTTTATGCGCCGTCATGTCAGTTTCATTTATCTTTGTAATAAACAAGTTGATACCACTCGCGTATTTAGGCATTCGTCGTTTTTCTTTTTTATGCCGTTCTAATCGTTTTGTATGTTCAGATTCTGTTAATTTATAGATGATTAGACGCGTTGGTTGTTTTTGTTGAAAATTATACATAGTCTTAACTTGATGGCTATGTCCTATTGGACGCTTTTTATTTCATAACCATTTAACTTTCCAATACCAAATAAATCAATTTCTGTATCAATTAATTTCGGGATAAATTTCACTATTTTTGTCCTACCTTGAAGAACTTCACCTTCAGTAGTAATAAATTCAAATACTGGTTGCTCATTTTTCTTCATTATTTCAATAAAAATTGTATCTTTATCAGTAGTTCCACGTATAATGACTTCCCAGTCTAAATAGTCATCAATCCTTACATAAGCTATTCGAAAATCTATTTCTTCTTTTCTCTCTCCTAAATAAGTGATTTTTCCAACTTCAAACTGTGCCATTTTACTACCTCCCTTTTATTACATCTTCGACAGGAAAGAAGAAAAACCTACACTATAAAACATCTTTTATTCTTTTAAATTACCAAAAATTGAGCTATAGAAAATAATTCTCCCTAAAGTCCTTGTCCGACCTTAAAAGAGAATGAAATATTTCCTTCCATTCATATGAATCTTCATACTAATTTCTCGATAGCTAAAGTTTCAAACTCAATCCTCTATCATTTGTGTGATTCCAATTGCTGAAACTGCTGTACCGATTGCTTGTATCCAAATACCAATTAGTCCAACGAATCTCTCATCTTCTTTTTCTCTATCATTTTTCTCAATCATTTGGTTTTCCTTGGATATGTTGTGTATGCCTTGAAATGCTTGCAATCCAGCTCCTAGCGTTTGTAGTGAATTACCCACTACAATCAACCATGGAATTTCAGGCTCCTCATTCAGTGCCACCTCTACCCCTACAAATGCACCAATAGACTGTAGACTATTTCCTGTGATAATGAGATAATCATTCTCTTCCATTTCTTTTTGTATATTAAAAAACGTTCCTATTACATTTGAAACATTCCCTAAAGCTAATAATTCAATCCCTGTTTTCTCCAAAGATTTATTTCTTTGTTTCATTTGTTCCTCTTTACTCAGTGCAGTTTCTTCTACTTTCATCCCTTGTTTTTCAAAGGAATCTTTTAACGCTATCAATTGCAGTATATATCCAAGAGCTTGTAATGATCCACCTACAATTACAAGTGGTTCTTCAACATTTTCTTCTCCTATAAACCCTCTTGTAGTTCCAATGGCAGCTATCGTATTTCCACCTACTTGAAACCATGCTCCCGTAACCGTTAAATTTCTTGGATTCATATTATTCATCCACCTATATTAGAATCATCTTATTTATCATGGATTCACGGACATCAATACCCACTTGTAAAATAATAACATTTATGTCTTCCCTACATTTTCCCATTATATTTTCATACATTTCATTTTGTGCATGAAATGACTTCTCCAAGCTTTTTCACCTATGTATATATTCCAAATTAAAAAGAGCACTCGACAGTGCTCTTTCGTGATAAGGAGTTTTCAATGAGTATGAAAAAAGCGATTTACGCTTGTCCCATACTTCAATATATGCTTGCCTAGTTCAAAAGGTGTGCAATTTATAAAACTTTTTTCAATTTACTAAATTCTTCATCCAATTGCCATGTGTGGTGTTTCATCAAAATCATGATAAATGATTTTTTCTAGACTTTGACCAATAGGAACAAACCATTTTCTCTACTGTATTAAATTGGTAATTCAACTCACATATGCAGTTGCATCTTTACTCTCACCATTCATTTGCATAGTAAACGTTACTTTAGAATCCATAATTCCCTCCTCTATTTTTGTTCGTTGTGTTCGTTTGTTTTGTTAGCCCTTAAATTGAATTACAACTACATTCTTTCTATTAAATAACTACTATCAATAAAGAATTCAGAAAATCCATAAACAAAAAGGAGTGCTTTGAAGAAAAGCACTCTTTCAAAAAAATTTACCACTCTCGACGCTCATCGCGATCACAATCACGATCATGTTTACGTCTACGACGACAATCATCGCAATCACAGTCGCGTCTACAACGACGGTCATCACAATCTCTATGTCTGCATCTACAGAACATTAAGTTATCCCAAAATCTACCGCAATCTCGAAAGCGATTAAAATGACAATTACATCTCATAGATATGATTACCTCCTCTTCACAATAGGATTCATCATATTCTATGATTAAAAACAAAAAACAGCTTGTTTATTAGTCTATATTCTGTATTTTAGAGTAATAATATTCATATCTAATCTTCAAGTTTTAAAGTCAGTTACACTACAATCTATTAATGGAGATAAAATACAATCTATGGCCCAAAATTACATGCCTCTTGGTCGACCCCCTCACCCCTTATCTTTCCTTAACAACAAATAAGACGCTAAACCGATCACGGCAGCACCTAGGATAATTGATCTTATTTTAATCATTTTCGAAACCTTTTTAACTTGTTCCTCGCTTTCTATTAAAAGGATTATTTTGTTTAAATTGAGCTTAATTTCCCCTTAATTTTAAATAACATTTTTTAACACAAAAAGAATTCACTTTATAATTTAATTAACTAAATTTTAGGAGTGTTGAACATGCCAGATACATTGAGACTCATTATTTTTATTCTTGCAGGAATTAGTGCATTTTTCGCTTTGATAAAAGAATTTAAAAAGCCACAGAAAAACGCATTTCTAATATCCTTTGAATTTTTAATTCTTATAGGAGTCACATGGCTAATAACAAAGATTTTGGTGTGACTTCCCTAATAAACATTTCCGTTTGAATAAAATTCAATATTCTGTCAATACTGTAGATACAATAATCTTTCTCCAGTCCCCCCATTGGAGCCGAGCAGTTAGCTTTTGCTAGCTGCTCTTTTATTTTTATTAACTTGTCACTATTTGATAGGGTAAGCATATATTATGGATATAAGACATGCTTACTCATATGCCCTCATATTGAAAGAGGGCATTTTTATTACATACAAAATAGCGTTTTTGTTGATTTTTTTCATATTTAACTGAGACAAGCATATATTATTTTATGTAGACCCTTTCTCATAAAAAATCTACCTTTCTGAGAGCACATTCATATGTGTTCTCTCTTTTTATTTGCTATTAAATAACACTTTTATTTTGTTTAATTTCCATCTCTCTTCCCATCCAGCATAATATTTTAAATCTATCCTATACTATTGTTACAACGGCATTTATTACTAAAAGATTTTTCAATACATTTTATTCATAATCAGTGCAATACTAAAAAACACTTTAGTAATTTTCAACAATTATGTCGCTTGTATACCTACATGTAATAAGGAGGGATGTAAAATGGAGAAAGCGAATGAAAATATATCTACATCAAGCCATCAAGCAAAAGAGGACGAAATTGCTACAGAGGCAGGTGTACTCCTAAAGTTAAAAACACTTCAATCAGCAAGTGAAGAATCTGTATTAGCTCCAACCAATCAACTTCCATCTAGTGTTATGAAACCTCTTGAAGATAAATAAAGATTTTTATAAAAAGAGTTCAGTCGCAAATATCGGCTGTCTTTTTTATTTTTCTTAAAAATCCTTAAAACCACTTTCTTCCTTATGAAGGGCCCGGCCGAGATAATTGTAAAATAACGCCTGTATATGAAACCCGTACACATTTTTGACACATCCACTATCACAATCCCCTAAAAATTCGTGATAATATTAATTTGTTGAATATGCCAAATTTCGACATTGCACGACGACAATATCTCCCTTATCGAATCCCTGTCCCCCAGGGATTTTTCCTTTTATTCATTACTTTTTGTTTCATTAAATTTTCAGCCTGAAGAAAATTTAAATTTGGTATTACTTAGTTCCTGTTGATCCGAATCCGTTTTTACCTCTTTGGCTTTCCGATAGCCCGTCCACTTCCACAAAATGTGCTGTTTCCACTGGGGCTATAACGCCTTGAGCAATGCGCGTTCCTCTTTCAATAACATGAGCCTGCATATTCACTCCCAATACTCGTTCATCGTTATCAACAATGACACCAACTTCTCCCCTAAAACCACTATCAACCGTACCTAATATCACTCGTAGCTTCGTGTCACGCCTCATACCGCTACGTGGTCGTACTTGTAATTCGTATCCTGGTGGAATCTCAAAAGCTAATCCTGTTGGCACAACCTTCGTTTCTCCTCGCCAGATAAAAGAGTAAGGTAAGAGTTATTCTTTGCCATTTTAAGAGAGGGTCTGCTATTCGTGGCAGATCCTCTTTTGTTAAGCTGAAACTTAATTAAAAAGCGTTTTGTTAAATTATTTATGAATAAGTGTCCATCGAACAGCAATGTCTCCTGTTATTATTTGCTATAAACCATATACAGTTTCATGCGGAATCCCTGAAAAAAGTATTCCCTCCTGTGTAATATACATCGGGTAATAATATTGTGATGAATAGTGAGGTTGTATACTTTGGTGCATTTGTTGTGCTTGTAACGCTTGTTGCTGTGCTTGCATAGCCTGGTGAACAGCTTGAATTGTACTTTGCGCAGGACCCTGCCCTCCTAAAGGACGCATTCGCATTTCATTGTAAAAATAATTGGGAAACATTCGTTTTCCCCCCCTCCTCGTAAATACTCTCACCTTCCATCTTTCATACTATGCATATTGATTTAAAGTTGATAATTTGTGAAACTTCTCATCTTGTCACTCCCTAATCTCTTTCTATTCAAATAATGCTTTTATTCATTTCATTCTAATTAACTATTATTTGAAAAATCGGAAACATTCACTCGATGTTTTTTCTGAATACTCATGATATTATTTAGTTGCTGGTGTTCACCATCCCGAGAACTCAGCAACTGCATCCATGAACTCTACTCTCTATATGATGAGAGTAGAGTTTTTATTTATAGGATGATCTCTGTATATTTGTATGGAATTCAAATTTGATACTTGAATTCATTTAATAAAGAGCTGTAATCATCCTCACGATCTCGCTGTTGTTTCTGCTAGAAGTTCTTTCTGCAGCTGTTCAACTTCTTTCGATAACTCACGATTCTGTTCCATTACTTTATATGCTCCACTTCTTACATCATTTAAATCCTGAACCGCTCCGCTTAGAAGATGGGTTGCTAAGGGAACTTCCAGAGCTCCTACACGCTTTCTAGGTATGTTTTTTGCTTCTCGTCTTCTAGAAATATAGTAGTACAAATTCCCTTCCGCAACACCAAACTGTTCAGCGATTTTCCCCCAAGTCCACTTTTTTCATCAGCTGCACGTAACTTCTCAGCCTTTGTACAGATTTGATCCCAATTTCTCTCTTCAGCCATATTCTCCGTTCTCTCTTCGATTAGGCTATCGCCTAGCTTTTTAAGGTTTTTCCCAATTTGACAGTTTTCTACACCTCATTAAAGATATGCTCCATTTCCCTTGTCTGATGAATATCTATTTATTTCTTCATTTGGACGTAACAGATTACATTTTTCACATAAATTCATATTTCTTAGCCCACACTATCCTTAAGCCGTCCGAACTAGCGGCTTCACTCTTCTTGTAATGAGAACGCAATTTATTGCAATTCGCTAACTCATTCAACCCACCGGCAGGCAACCAAAAGCGTTGTCTGCCCTTTTTTCGTATAAACTTTTTTAATTCACACAAACTACCCATAAGTGAGTTGCTGTATTATTGTTTTTTGAGAAAACATAATTTTCAACGTAAGCAGATAGCATAAAGAGCTATCTGCTTTTCGTATAATCTTTTTCATTTCACATATACTATCAACGAACCTATTTACCAATACGAGTCATTTTGGTGTTTTGAATTTCTCCTAAATTACCCTTCTTGGGATAAGTATTTTTTGCTTATCCCATTTTGTTGTATATATATTTAAATTTACGTTAACACTATTTACGAGCGTGTTTTCTGATTATTCGTGGTTTTTATCCAGGGTAATCTTTCTCCTAATGAGGACGGCAGGTACGACTGCTTGTCCTTATTTTTTTACTCATACCATTACTTGGAAGTGTTCGTTTGGTTTGCAGTTCTGTTTGCAAACTTGTTAGCACTTTTTTATATTTCTTCTACTAAAAACCTCCATTGTATTTCTTCTATTACTCATCACTCTCACTGCCATTATGACGCAAGTCATCAATTAAATTATGGGATTTTAAAAATCCCATAATTTAATTGATGATTTGTAGTATTTTATCTGAACTCCCTAATAACTAAAAACATTATTACCTATGTTTATGGCTACGTAATAAATTCTTTTTTCGTTTTGGAGATACTTCAAAATCTTAACTTGATGGTGGTGTGGCGCTGCCCCAAGAAGGGACTCGCTTTTCGTGATCCCCTTCCACTGTGCTTAATAAGCTCAAAGTCGAGCATATCTTTTTAGAAGTCCAATTTATCCAATAAAAAAAGCACTCATTAAAGAGTACTTTTAAACGCATTATCAATAAAATGATATCTAAAATAAATAATTACTTTAATGAATAAGTACAAGAATTACCATTATTCACAAGGCGTAACCTATCATTATCTCTTATCATTTTAACAGTAGTTTTTTCTTCTTCACTGCTTTCTGTTGTTTTTCCATTAACCTTAAGATCAGTAAGTTTTACTTGGAATTCATCCTCAAATATTCTTGTATATTGTAACTCCGCAGTTTTCTTATCTCCCTCTTTAGTGAGTCCTTTCCATACCATCTTATCTTTCCCTGAAAACACGATTGTAGGTGGACATTTTGTATTAGTCTTGTCTATCAATTCCCAGGTACCATTAAACCTATACTCATTTTTACTAGATTCATTATTATTTCCACATGCACTTAAGATTAAAATATAACCAACTGATATAGCAATTAGTTTCTTTTTCATAATACGCCTCCAAATATAAATTTGTACCAATTATGAAAATAACTATTCACTTAAGAATATATTATTATATTTACTCTTCCGTTTATCTATTTATTCCCCTATATAGTTTGTCCATAATGGACAACGTCCTATAAGAAACTTTATTTATTTTTAACGAAACTAACAGAAATATGATCAAAAATTAGTTTCCAAACCCATTACTTAAAAACAAAGTACTATAACAAACATTAGATACTGTCTATTGAACATCCTTAACATACGAAATTGTTCACTGTTTATTCAAACTACAGTGAACAAAAAAAACGAACCTAAACAATCTTATTCTTCAAAACTTTAGGACAATTTATTTTCGAAAAGGTACAGTACCACATTTTAAAACAAAAAATAGTTATATATTGGAATTCCCATCATATATCTGTCTTATGCTCTATCTAGAAGGGACTGTTGAAAAATGGGGAATAATCACTTTCATAATGTGTTTGCTGTGAAACAAGAACATTTTGGACAGGTTCTTAAATTAAAGAAATTCTTTGAAGAATTGGATATGGATTTTAATGATTTCACTGATCCTCGCACTCTAGTCAACGTGCTAGAATCAAATCGTGATATAAACTTTTTAAAGTCGTCACAGGAAGCAATCATCGGAGGAGAAGCACTTCAAATTTCAGAATTGATTGAGAAAATTAGCAATATGATTATTAAAGATATATTAGCATTTCCTACTTATCGTTGGGGAGAAAGTATAAACCAAGATATTGTGAGTCAGGTGACCGATGCTATTACTAACATGTTTATTAATTTAAATAAGCAAGATGCTGAACCATGGATCTTCTGGTATAACACTGGGAGTGTTTTTCCAAGATATACTTATAATATTTTAATCGCTATAGATACTCAGGACAAAGACTATCTTACAGACGTTTTAGCAATTAGTTTTGATGTTTTGGTTGTAAAAAAAACTAAACAGGAAGTTTTTTCTTTCACAGTTAATGATAGTGCACAATGCCTTATAATGATGAAACATATGCTTGTTGGGATTAAATTTGAAGATGTTTATCCCTCGTAATCCCCGCCCCTCTACTTATAAGTAGAGGGGCGGTTATTTTTTGCTACACTCTTATATACTTTGAATCACATAGACCTTCACATATATATCGTATTTTGCTGCTAACTGTTCCAATTTCTTTTCCCTATATTTTGTAACTGTAAAGAAATGAATAATTGGCACCTTTCCATTATATTTTTGCTTATAAATTTGCGTAAACTCTTCATACTTTTTTAGCTTCTCTTCATTAATCTTCATTTTTTGTGAACGATCTACTTCAACTGCATGAAGTATCCCTTCTTCATCACTGTATTTTACATCTGGAATAATCTTCTTTTTCTCTCCATTCTTTCTATAACGTATTTTCGTTTCTATTTGCCAATCATCTGGACAGAACAAATGTAACCAAGCTTCATTTCGTAGCAATGCATGTGCCATTTTTCCTCTTGAAACAACAGCACCTTCACCAAACAACGAATGACCTTCTTTATTGAGATAATATACATACTCCTTCCCGTGTATCGCCTAACTGACATATGGTTTCAATTCACCCATTATCCTATTTGCATTCCGTATACCACCCATATCATGTACGCACATCTCAAGAGAAACATATTCCTAATACACCAAACTATAAGCAGGAAGTAGCAAACGGTAAAAACAAGAGTATATTCTATGGTGATAATAAAACAGCACAAGAATTGCTTGACAAATTTGCAGGGAAAGGTACAGTATTAAAAAACGGTAGAGAAAGAGTAGACTTTGGTCAAGTAATAGGAAAATACTATGATATGCAAACTGGGAAATATATAGAGACTACTAGAGGCATGATACACTATGGAAAAGACGGTGCGCACATAGTTCCTTCAAAACCATTAGAACCATAAGAAAAGGATGATACAAATGGAATATAATTCTTTAATAAAAACATTAGATGAGTATGGAGGTAGTGAACTGATAATAGAATGGCAAAGTGGATTAAAGATTATCGGTAAACCAGACACACTCTTTGAAACAGACAATGGGTTGGATGACGATGATGTGAATTATACAGAATATTATGCAGTTGCATTTCAAGTAAATCATATTTTATCCCTTCCTGCTACTAACGAAGGCAGTGTATATGATTGGTTAAGACAAGAGAGAAGTTCATTGGTTGAAATTTCTCTCTATGATGATCCCCCAAGTGCAATATTCTTAGCGGATGGAAAGAAAGTATGGGAAATGGAAGATCATAAATAATAATCACTACTTAAACTTTGACCCTGATTGGCTTTTAGCTTTTCAAGGTTTTTATAGTCATAAAACTTTTTATGACTATATGTTAACCGATATTCGAATAATAAAAAATACATACCATAAATATAACGCCACTGTTAAAAGTGACGTTATACCTTAAAGCTATTTATAATTCCAACGATTTTATTGGCGAATATTGTTTATGAAGCGCTACAACATCCTCGTACATAAATTGTACGTAACGTCACGTCATTGCAATATCTGTATGACCCAGTATTTTTTGTAAAGAAAATAAGTCTCCACCATTCTTTAAGTAAAACTTAGCGCATGTATGACGAAACGTATGCGGGCTTACTCTAACATTCTCTATCATCGCCATCCTTCCATAACGAGCAATCATTTGGTGTAGTCCTCGCTGTTTAAACAACTCACCAGATATATTACAGAATAATTGCTTCGTACTTGCTTCTCCCCTAACGGAAACCCATCGTTTAATAGCATTTTTCGTACCGTTTGTAATCGGTACTTTTCCCATACCGTTATCTAAACCAATTTACATAAGACTCACTAGCCGTAATATAGTACGTAATCCCTTTCGAATTGTGTACTTTGTACTGTGGTGATTCATTAACCTTTACCTTTACATCAATTGTAAACCCTAATCCTGCATACAAAATACCAGCAACATCTTTATTCTGCCAAGATGGAGAATCATAGAAACGTAGGTTGTCCACTTTAGAAACAACACGTTTCCCTACAATAGATGCATCCACTGTGCTTTTCTTATCGAAATTCACATAAGAAGGATTGTATTTAATCCATTGATTCCCTCCAAGATTTAACCATCCTTCTTTTTCAGCCCACACAACATAAGATTCTGGTTTATTCAACTGACGAATAACAGAGTAACTTGTATCTGGCCCTTTACGTAAATTCACACTGTAACCTTGAATATAAGCAACACCATCTGCCACAGCAGTAGGTATTTCTTCTGGTTTAGATAGTTGATTTGGAACAGAAACATCAACATTAGAATTACTATATGCACGCTTCACATCTGCCCGGAATTGAGCTTCTGATACACCGTGAGACTTTAAGTAATCAAGTGGATCTTCATGATCTGTACCACCAAGATACTTCGTTACATCATAGTGAATCACAATCCTTTTTCTACAGATAAGCCACGGTCACGTAAGATTTTAGCTAGTAACTTCACATATTTATCGTAGCTGCGTTTAAACTTCTCATAATCTTTTGTTTCGCAAAGTTCTACGTGTACAAAACGTTTATTAGCAGCGGGTCCACCGCCATAAGTAGTGTACTTTGTATCCGCGATTTGAATCGTCTCGTTCCAATCGACTGCATAGTGTACGAATGCATTTCGCCATGTACGAGTTTCATATTTTTGAATATTAATAGCCGGAGCTTCTGGAGTCGCTATACTATGCGCCACAACGCCTTCATAAACACCAACGCCATAACAGTATGGCTGTTTTGGTAAATCAGGAATAATAAGCGTTCTATCAGCAAACGCCCCTGTAGCAAAACTTAATAGGAGCAATAGAGTCATAAATACAGAGGAAGCTAGTTTCATTGTTTTTTTCATTTATTAAATACAAATGTTACGAATAAAAAGATGGATAATACCAATTTCGTTAATAGTTTCAAAATTTACCCTCCATTTACTTTATTAGGATTATAATGCTATTATATTGTATAAATCAATAATTCAATATATAAAAATATAAGTTTTAGAGAAGGAGACTATCATATGATGAATATAGGGATACATTTCCATGCTCCAGAAGATGAAAATTTCAATTTATCCATATTGAGTTTACTAGAACCTTTTAATTTTCAAGATTATATGTGGCAAATAGATGATGCTGAAATACACGTTAAAGATGAATGTGGTAATTTTACAAACGAGATGTTGTTTGATAATAAACGTTTCATCGCAGGACATAAGTTGGAAGAAACACTACAAAATAAAGACTATTATTTAATTTTCTTAACGATGGTTGCTTTCCCTGATATGAAAAAGAGTAGCCCGACGTGGGTAACTACAGCAACAGATTTTATTAATAGTGATTGTGAATTTTTGTTAAGTATAGTCGACGGTTTTGATATTAGTATTTTATGTAAAAATGAGGATTTACTAAAGACATTGTATCAACATGTTCAGGATCTTGGTTATTTAGATACCAAGTATTTAACAGAAAATACTAGTGGAACGTTTTAACTAGGCATTCATCTAACGCATCTTAAATAAAAAAAGAGGGATTCCCAAAATATAAGGAATCCCTCTTTCACATTACTTCACATATACATAGGCTTCACTTGCAGTTACATAGTATGTTTTGCCTTTGCTGTTGTGTACTTTGTATTGACAAGAATCATTTACACTTACATTCGCATCAATTATAAATACTATACTAACCTCTACTATTCAAGCCATATCTAATCTCTTTATCTATCATTTCATTCCTGGAAAAGTCCTCTCTCTCATTATGAACTCTCCCCCACCGACTGAAGACTGTAAAAAACACACATGTTATAAAAAGGGAATTTTCCAAGGAAAACATAGCCAATTATTGTTATAATTAAATTCGCAATATTTTTCCAGGAGTGTTCCTATGAAGAACAGCAGGATAATGGACATACATACTAGGCACTTCCCTTCCTTAATACGTTCATAGAAATATAGAAAGGATTTATATGATGGGACAATTTCAAAGTAATTTTCAAGCGGCACAACAAATCGCTACGCAGATGAAAGCAGCTTCGAATACGATCCAGAGTGCGACAAATCGGTCTATAACAAAGGCGACGCGTACTACGCTATCTGTTAATTCCAAAGCACAAGAGGCGAACCAACAAGCTTTAGATCTAACGAAACAATTTTGTGCCGCCTTCCAACAAGCAGTCGATAATATTCATTCGGTAGCTAACGAGTTTGAGAGAATGGATAACGAACTTCAAAATACTTTTCGCTAATGTGGCCACCTTCGTAAAGGTAAAACGATAGGAGGAAAAAGATGAGTCAAGATATTGAAAACCAAATCAAACAATTAAATCAAAAATTACGAAGTGTATTCGAAGAGCAGGACCGGAATCAATCTGCGATTCAAACTCAGGAACAAGCGGAAGCAGATTTTCACGAATGGAAAAATCGAAGTAACCGTTTGTTTAACCGAATTCTAGAAACTTGGCATGGTGATAGAGAATTATCTCATTTTTTTATGAATACGCGTCAAGAAGCACAACACATTGAGCGAAAACTTACATTCGAATTGGAAAATCAAAAAGAAACGTTGCTTAAAAAAAGACGAGACCTTAGTGATTTAGAAAACGACCTTTCCTATCAGCAACAACAATTAGTAAGGGAGGTCAATGCATGAGTTTAAATATGTATTTGGGAGAAGTACAAAATCAGACTCAAAGCATGAACGCTGTATGTACTGCTACCATTCAAGGTATGGAACAAGCCATTCAGTCGATTGACGCTTTCGCAAGCGATACTGTCTTGCAAGGACAAACATATGATAGTGCAAAAGCTTTTATTGTAGAAGCCTTTCTTCCTTTAGCACAAGGAATTATTTATTTGTGTGAAGAATTAATTCGTCAAAATGATGCTTTTCCAAGTGATTTTCAATCACAAGTCGCTTCCACAGATGTAATCGAACAAGAAATATTAGAACAAATTCAAGAAATTGACCGAATGAAAACAAGTATGGAAGCTGTCAGTCAAACTATGCCAATCCCAGGTATGGACGCTATGGCGAATCTTTTTACTGTCATGAGGAAAAAACTGCAAGAAAAGTTAGATCATTTGTATCAGTTCAATCAAACATCTAGCAATAAGTATAATACAGCAATTCAATTAGCTGCTAGCATTGCGACAGGCCTTGCCGAAGTCCAAAGCGGAAAAGGGTTTAGTCTTGCAAGTGGCACATTTAGTACGCAAGGGTTGAATATGGAATGGGCAGATTCTATTCAAGAATATTTGGATACTAATATTCGTTTGGATAATAGAATTAAATCGAGTGATGTAGTAGAATCAGATATATTACAAGATGGTACTTCTGAAAAAAATATACTTGAAAAAGTTGTGAGTGGTGTCTGGAATGGTTCTGGACAATTTATTGGAGGAATCGTAGAATTTTTTGATTCACTAGACGATACAGTAGCAAAAGAAAACATGAAGTATGCTATAGGCCATCCCCTAGAGACAGTCTCTACTGCGTGGAATACTTTTTCGGATTCATTTATGAATGATGTTTGGCATGGTGATGCAGAAAGTATTGCAAAATGGGGAACAAATGCTTTTATGGAACTTGGATTAGGATGGATTGGGGATAAAGGGATAAGCAAAGTAGGGAAAGTAACTACACTCGGTGAAAGTGTGAATCTAGCAAAATTCTCAGAAGGTATCTCATCTGTTTCAAATCAGTTACCATTGAAAGACCGATTTGCATTTGCTGGTGGAAATAATATACACTCTAGATTCGATATACCTGATTTTAAACAAGCTGAAGAAAAGCTATCGACTTATCGGTTTGCTAGGGGAGTTGATACTAATACTGTAAAACCAGGAGATACTAGTCCGTTAGCTCCAGGAGGAGGGTTAAATGCCCATGAGGCAAAAAATGGCCAAAGAGGTGGCCACTTACTCAAGAAACACGTTGGAAAAACAGATGCAGAGTTGTTGCAAAGATTACAGAATGATTCTAAAATAACAGGGTCATCAACTTTCACTGATAGAGCTACAGCAGAGAGAGTAGCTAATGAAGTATTAGGTAATCCGCAAAATATAGCAAAAATAAATAGGTGGTTAAACAATCCTAATAGCAGACTAACTTTACCGCTAAGATATAAAGGTAATACTATAATTGGACGATATATCGAAAGAGGATCAAATAGTGCTTTAGATGTGGAAAATGCTATAATTGTTTTGAAAAAAAATAACCAAGGAAGTTTTATTATAACAGGATATCCAGTAAAGTAGAGGAGAATTTATATGGAAGATAGATATAACCCTTATGAAGAATTAGGTGATTTTTTAGCAGGAACATTTCACCAAGACATTGAATCGCCTGAGGAAGCCCTTAATGAATTTATAATGGAAGTTACTAAAATCTGTATTGAAAATACTAAAAATGATATACTTTCATTTTTAAACAGTAATTTAACTGATAGCGAAAAAGAGGAATTTATTAAATATAATACTTATATTTATTACCCAGCATTAAACTTAACACCTATAGAATGGTTAAAACAGACCCTTGAAACACTAAAAGAAGCTTTAAAAAGTAAAAAATAAAATTACAATAAACAAAGCTGACTCAACGTGATATGAGTCGGCTTTGTTAAAATTTCACTAGCCGTAATATAGTACGTATTCCCTTTCGAATTGTGTACTTTGTATTGTGTTGATCCATTGACAGTTATTTTTACATCGATTGTAAAACCTAATCCTGCATCTACTGAACCAGCCACATCTTTATCCTGCCAAGATAGAGAATTATAGAAACGAAGGTTGTCTACTTTAGAAACAACGCGTTTTCCTGGACTTACCCCCGTCAAGTAGACAGCTTTTAAAAAAAGATTAGGCAGCCATCGAGATTCGATATTCAATCAGAGCTCGATGGTTGAGTCGTTTTTGGAATCGTTTGTAGTTATAATGATAGATGTATGTTTCAATTGCTTGAATCTGTTCACGCAATGTATCTCCTTTGAAAAGCGTAATTGTCTTTGAGTACGTGTTAAACGCCACTTATAGTAACTGGAACGATTTAACTGAGCAATGACATCTTTTACAGATTTGGATACTACTTTTTTAAGTAATCCACCTGTGCCTTGTAGTATTCTAATTCTTCTTCCATACTATCGAATTTCGTACGAGAACGACCTTTCAAGGGGTTTTTGAAGCCCTTATTACCGTTGTTTTTTCCCCGTGAGTCTGAAATACCGCCTGTTTCTTGATATTTCCGAACCCAATCCATTAACTGTGTTCTACTTTTAAGCCCATATTTCTTCGCTATAGCTGATTGGCTACCCTCATCATTTAAAAAACTTTCTACAACTTGTATCTTTAATTCATCTGAATAAGTTTGAAATTTAACCCCTTTTTTAACCATAATAAAATCCCCTCCAAGTAGAAGTGTAACATCCATGTTTGTTCATGGTCTTTTTACACTGTCTACCTTAAGGAGATAATATCAGGTTCGAAGTGGACAATAATAGTAGACATTGGTCCCGATCCTGAAACGGGCAAAAGACGCCAAAAATGGTTTTCAGGATATAAAACGAAAAAAGAAGCGCAAACCGATATGACTAAAAGAATCGTAGAAATTGAAGAAGGCTCGTATATCGAGCCCACAAAAATGAGAGCACGTGAATTCTTTATTCAATATCTTGAAGCTAGGAAGATAAAGCTTAGAGAAACCACGTACTATAACTATCGTAAACATATTAATAATCGTATTATACCAAAACTCAGTAACATTCCAATGCAAAAATTAAAGGGTATAGATCTTGAAAAATTTTATAGTGATCTATCAGAAAGTATGAAGCCCACTACGGTACGAAGTATACATCAGATTATTCGTACTGCCCTTTCTTATGCAATGAGACATAAAATTGTTAAAAAGAATGTTGCGGATGTTGTAAGTCCACCTAAAGGGGTAGAAAAAACAGTAAACACTTGGTCTGAGGAAGATGTACTGCGTTTTTTAAAAAATGCTCAGGATAGTCGTTATTATGTAGCTTATCTTCTTGCAATCACTTGTGGAATGCGTAAATGTGAAATACTAGGTCTACAATGGAAAGACATTGATTTTGAAAGAAGAACATCATGAACGAATAAAAGTAGAAAAAGAACGTTACGGAAGTGAATATAACGATTATGATATAGTCTGCCCTACCTTTAATGGTAATCCTTGCAATTTCAGAAGTTTGACACAGCTCTGGAAAAAGCTTATAAAGAAAAGTGAGGTTCCTGATATTCGGTTCCAAGATCTAAGGCATACTCATGCAACTTTAATGTTGAAACAAGGTATTCATCCGAAGATTGTAAGTGAACGTTTAGGACATAAAAGAGTAGGCATCACATTAGACACCTACTCACATGTCGTACCAGGACTTCAAGAAACTGCGGTGGACCAATTTGCAAACGAATTGTTCGGAAATAAAACCGTTCGTTAGAAATTCGTTAGAAATTCGTTAGAAGTTTCGATTTTTTAATGAAATTACCACCTAAAAAAATACAAAATAAAACAATTGTAAAGGGAGCGAAAAACATGAAAGAAATCAAGTCTGAAAAGGAATTCAAGGACATTATCGCAAGCGAGGAGCCAGTAGTAGTTAAGTTCTTCACTACATGGTGCCCAGATTGTGTACGGATGGATAACTTTATCGGAGATGTAATGGAAGAGTTCCAGAAATTCGAATGGTATTCTATTAATAAAGATGAGTTCCCAAGTATTGCAGAAGAGTATCAAGTAATGGGAATTCCTAGCTTATTAGTGTATCAAAATGGTGAAAAACTTGGTCATTTACATAGTGCGAACGCAAAAACAGAAGAGCAAGTTACTGAGTTTTTAGAAGCATACTAAAATAGAAGAAGTGGCTCTGAGATATATTCTTTCAGAGGCACTTTTTTAGTCTTTTTTAATGATTTTCTTTCGTAATTACTTAGTCATTTCTTCAGAAGTGTAATAGGCTATTTCCTCCTGACCAATATACATTAGGATACTTCTTTCTCCTTCATCTCCAAGATACATCTCCATTTTTATATGTAATTAACAAATCATATAGCAGATTACTAATCCCCTTTAATTTTTGTTCATCTTCATTCAATATTCATAAAATAAGCTTCATTTAAACCGCCAAATCCTTTCGAAATAGCTATCGATAGCATAGAAATATCTTGCTTCCTCATTGGACGACTTACCCCCTGTGATACTAAGGATCGTAAAAAACAGGATAATATTTTGCGCATCTCCCCCCTTCCTTATATCGTAAAGGAAATCCGATGAAATTTTTACCTTTTCTCACTTTGTACTTTGCAACATATTTTTCCTTTGCGAAACTTTGTTATCCCCTACTTAAAAAACTATAAAGCGTCAACAATGTTTGTATAGACCCACACGAGTTTCGTTTGATACTCTATTAATAGAAAGAATTTCCTAACAGAAAGGTGAGTGATCATTATGAATTCACTTTCTAATAAAGAAGCTGATAAAGGAGCTATTGTCAGCATTATCGCCTACATATTTTTATCATCACTGAAAATCGTAATTAGCTATATTGCCCTTTCCAGTGCATTACGGGCGGATGGTTTAAATAACTTAACAGATATTGGTGCTTCTTTAGCTGTATTAATTGGTCTTAAAATTTCTCGTAAACCCCGTGATCCGGATCATCCATACGGACATTCACGTGCAGAACAAATCGCTTCACTTGTTGCCTCCTTTATTATGGCGACGGTCAGCTTAGAAGTAATCGTAAGTGCAATTCAATCGTTTTTCAATCCGCAAAAAACCGCACCAAATGTACTTGCAGCATGGGTTGCCTTATTTTGTGCTGTCGTCATGTACGTCGTGTACAAATATAATAATAAAATTGCGCAGCGAACAAAAAGTAAAGCATTAGAAGCCGCTGCAAAAGATAATTTATCAGATGCTCTCGTGAGTATAGGTACAGTTGTCGGCATTGTAGCATCACAGTTCCACATGCCTATCCTCGATCCAATTGCGGCGTTAATCGTTGGCTTTATTATTTGCAAAACTGCGTGGGACATCTTTATAGAAGCTTCTCATATGTTAACTGACGGCATTGATCCGGATAAAATGGAGGAATATTCACAAGCTGTCAGACTCGTTTCTGGTGTTGAACATATTGTTGATATTCGCGCACGTATGTATGGAAACCAAACGTATGTGGATATTACGATTGAAGTAGATGCCCGTATGGACGTGAGTAAAAGCCATCATATTACCGATAAAATTGAAGAAATGTTAGAACGAAAATTTGGAATTTTACACACTCATATTCATGTTGAACCTATGCAAAAAGAACCTATGATGACATAGGTTCTTTTTTGATGAATGCTTGATGAAACATAATACATAAAATAAGCCAACTTCCACCCGCTGCCCAGCCCGCTAATATATCGGATGGATAATGGACACCGAGATATACACGGCTAACAGAAATAGAAAATATAACAAAACATGTAATAAAAATAAGCAACAACTTTTTATGCAGTGTAATGCGATGTTCTGTGATTGTTACATAGGCGATAAACCCTAAAAATGCTGTAGCATTCATCGTATGGCCGCTCGGAAAACTATACCCTGTAGCTGTAACAAGCTGCGTGACATCCGGTCTTGGGCGCTCGTACCATAATTTTAAGAGGCTGTTAAGATAGCGAGATCCATAATAATTAACGATTAAAAATAACGCACTTAACAACTTTTTTCGAATGAGAAAGTACATTACAACTATGATTAATACTGGAAAATATATTTTTTTTGAACCAATATAAGACATCCAGATAAAATAAGCTGTCAAATAATCGTTCCGAAAACCTTGAATAAATTTGGAAATAACATCATCAAATCTCTCAACACAAGCGGTATGATACGAAAGTGATAATCCGACAAAACAAATGAGTAACGTACTTAACAAGTATACATGTCGATATCGTTTCACATACATAACCTCACTATATAAAAATAAGAAATGGAGCGGTTGTTTTAGTTTTCCTCCCCATTTCTTTTTTATGCATCATTTATTAAGAAATATAACTGTTAATTTTTTGCTGCATCGTTGGAATGTCTTCACGTGTTACAGTAAAGCGAACAACTCTTTCATCTAAGTCTAAAGCTTCTGAAAATAAACCTGCTAATCCACGGGCTTTTCTGTCAACTTCCATAATAATGTCCAAACGATCATAAGCACGTGGTAAAATTAATAATTCCAATTCATCCAATTTGCCATAATACTGTCCGGAAACTGGAATGAACTCAAACTCTTGCGCAAATGGAATATTGGCACGTAAATGACGTGGTAATTCTTCACACTCCGCTTGACGAAGCCTAAATCCTAATTGTTTTACGCTATCTAAAACACTGTTTAATAACACATTCGGTAGCACCTGAATGTAATCACGATCACTCGGATCAATACTGTGCTTAATATCAAGACCTGTATGAATCCAAACCGTTTTCATTCCAAATGTAAGTGGCGCTTCAATTGGCATTGAGAATGAAAATGGAATTTCTACTTTTTCATTTGGAGATATCGTAATAGGTTCGGTTAAACGTACTCGTTCTAGATCGAATGTAGCACTTACTTTTTTATCATCTACTTCTCGTATATACGATGTCGATAGTGTTAAATAAATGCTTTCAATTTGTTGATTGACTGATCCACCCGTAATATGAACCACACCTACAATTTCTTCTCCTACTAAATATTCATCTTTCTCAAGAACTGTATCCACTTTTGCATTTCCTATTCCAACGCTTGCTAAAAACTTTTGAAACATGTATCCCCCATCCTTTCTAATGCATGGCGTACATCTTCTCTAACTTCTTGTATATTTTCGTAATAAGGAGGCTTCATCCGTAGCATTCGCATAATAATTTCACAGTTTTCTTTCATTAGCTGTAACTCTTCATACCATGGCCTTTCTTCTTTTGCAGTAGATTCATAGCCAGAGTATAATAAAAATAATGTAAAGTGGCCTAGCGCATAAAAATCACTACGATAGTGAATTTCTCGCATATAGGCTTGTTCTCCTTCATAGGTAGATGCTCGTTCATCGATTTCTTCTATAAATCTAGCTAATCCAAAATCGATAATACTAATCTGCTCCTCTTTTATTAAAATGTTAGGAATTCGTAAGTCTCGGTGAATAATACCTTTACTATGAAAATAAGAAACTGGCTCAAGTACTTTATATAAAATCTGAAAAACCTCACGCTCTTCATATACATGTCCATCTTTGAAAATGAAGTCTTCAAAATTCTTACCTGGCATGTACTCCATTACAAAAAACGGCTGTTTTTTCCATATAAAGCCGTTATATAAGCGCGGTATTGCCGGATGATCTAACTGCTCTAAAATCGCTTGCTCCTGTGCGAATGACCTTCTACCTGACATATATTTTTGCTTACTTTGTCTTAACTGTTTCAAAACTCTTTTTTCTTTCGTTTGCAAATCATAAACGATATATGTAAAGCCATAGCTGCCCATTCCAATTACTGATTCAATTTTATAGCGCTGCGAGACAATTGTATCCATACGCAGCGGTCTATCAAACCAGGCGAGTATATCACGCCATTTCATCAACTACTTGAAAAAAAGCTGCGGCTTTTACGCTTTCTTTTATAATGCTGATGTCCATAGCCATGAGAATTTCTCCTCTTGTTATAATCACTACTTGAATACGAACGACCTCTATGACGATAATCACTACTTGAATACGAACGATATCTATTCTTCTTTCCTAGTAAAGAATCAATAATTTTTTTGAACATCCCTTCACCTCTTGCTTAAAATTTTCTTTTTATTATATCAATAATTACGCTTTATGTTTGTGACAAGTTTGTAAAGAAAGAATTTTGAAGTGTAAAAAACGACGAGTAGATCCCGTCGTTACTTTCACCCTTCCTCCTCATCAAACACTTCATCAATCATACATTTTTCTAGTAAATATTCAAATGTAATATCAGCGAGATCTTCAATCTCTTCTCGCTTTGGTACATACCCTCTCTCAATTAGTTGCTCATAAAAAAACTCCGCAATTTCTTCCGTATCAATTACGACTTCAATTTCCTTCATGAGCATCACCCCTTTATTTCTGTTTTATGAAAAAATCCCAAAATTATGTATACGAGATTAGAAAAATAGATTTTCTTTTCCAAATCATACTTGTCTGTCATATCCTTTCATCTTGCAGCATACGATGTAGTACAAGCTATTTGAAGGGGGAAATACGAATGGAATATCAATATGAAATAGAGCAAAGAAAAGAAGAGTTCATGCATGAAGATAAATGGGCAGACTCTATCATTAAAGGGCTTATTATTTTTTTAACTATTGTAGGTATACCGTACACAATATATATTTTTGTTCAATTCCTTCTTGCTTTCTAACTATTTTTTCTCTGTTAATTTAACTAAATAATTATGGACGACATCCATAACAATTTTATATTCTTCATCTTGAAATGTTTCGTATAATAATTGATAGTCGTTATAAATATCTAATAATCCATCAATAATTTCTTGTCTGCTTGTTTTAATACTCACCTTTTTTGAGTTGTTTATTGACTTCAATTTTCCTAAATCTAATTTATTCATCCCGGCTTTATCTTGTTTCATTTTTTTCAAGATTGCATTAGCAGTTTGTGCATTCGCAAGCAAAGTTAAATCTGATTCATCAGCCTCTAACCACTCACCATCTGTAATTCTCGATAATTCATATATTGTATCTTCCCAGGCATCATTTTTATACCGCCACACCTCTGTGCGAAACCCAACGATACGAAAAACATCTTTATCATATCCCGTAACTTGCACAAGATCACCGAACGTAAAATGATAGCGTAATTCAATCCATTCTGTTTCACCTTTTTTCATTTCTTGTTCCGTAACATGTTGAAGTGTTTGTTCCACGTAATATCCATCATGATTATTAACTTCATATACATAAACGCCATCTAATATTTTCATATTTGTAATTTTGCCAACAGTTCCATATAGCGTAATCACGACTATATCTCCTACATTATATTTAGGTTGTTTTTTTCTTGCCATTTATATCTCTCCTTTTTAAAGTCGTGATTTTGATACCAGTATATGCAAACGGCAGAAAAACGCTTATCACATCAGCTTATATTCAAAAAATTTTTCAATAAAAAAATACATCACTTTTTATAGAGTGATGTACACCAATACAGATATATTTGTATATGTTTAATCGTTATCTTTCTTGTATGTATAGCTCCCACGCCTCATCAAAAATAGACATACTGCCTAGTAATCCACTTAATTCTAAATATGAACTAATTTCATCGTAATCTTCTGATTGCTTCGGAAAACTTAAATCATCGTACATAGCTTCAGCTAAATCTGATATTTCATTTCTGATTAAAGACGCACGATACTTCATCATATAGTGATAAAATGACTTTTTCAAACATATTCCCTACCTTTCTAACTTGGATACATTATACAAGGGTAAAAAGAAAAAAACCAGCATAATCGCTGGTTAAAAGTCGAAATAATTTCTTTTTAGGAGACGTGGACGTTCCATTAATTCTTCATATGTCAATTGTTTTGGTAAATCTTTTGTATAAATTAAAAACAACTGATCTTCTATTTCTTTTACAACATGATCAGCCTGATAGTCCATTCCACATGATGAACACGAAATACATGGTGTCTTTTGAATTTCAATGGCTTTTGTACCATCTGGCAATTCCCAATATACAGTATTCAGACTTTCTCTTGCTTCTGTACTGTCACACCACATACAATTCATACTGCGTCACCCTCAGCTTTTTTGCCATCTTCTAATTTCGACATTTGGGCTTGATACTTTTTATCTTTTAACTGATCACGCTTATCTCGTTTATCTTTTAAAGAAGAATGTGTTTCATTTGTTTCATAATCTTTCCGACGATTCATACGTTGTAAATCATCCGGAACAAGATTAAATTTCTTATCACTCATCAATCCTGCTACACCAATATCCGAACGTTTCTCTTCATATGTTGGATAAATCTCTTTAAAGTAACCTTCCGCTCTTCCTGGTACATAGTTTTCTGGTTCTGGATATGTTGTAATAACACCTTCAAAGTTACGAAGAACAACTTTATCTGCGCTTTGTGAAATTAAATAATTTGGCTGAAGAGCAATTTTCCCGCCGCCTCCTGGTGCATCTACAACGAACGTTGGGACCGCATAACCAGACGTATGTCCACGTAACCCTTCAATAATTTCTAATCCTTTTGAAACCGGAGCGCGGAAATGACCGATACCTTCTGATAAATCACATTGATAAATGTAATACGGACGAACACGAATTTTTACTAAATCGTGCATCAGTTTTTTCATAATCGGAACGCTATCATTAATACCTGCTAAAATAACCGCTTGGTTTCCAATTGGAACACCTGCATTTGCAAGCATTTCACATGCTAGTTTTGATTCTTCTGTAATTTCAATAGAAGTGTTAAAGTGCGTATTTAACCATACTGGGTGATATTTTTTAATAATATTACATAGATTTTCTGTAATACGTTGCGGGAATACAACTGGCGCTCTCGTTCCGATACGAATAATTTCCACATGCGGAATTGCGCGTAAATTTTTTAATACGTATTCTAAGATTTTATCATTAATAAGAAGACCATCCCCACCAGAAATTAAAACATCTCGTACTTGTGGCGTTTCACGAATATAAGCAATTGCATCATCTAATTGTTTTTTCGGAACACCCATTCCAATTTGTCCACTAAAACGACGACGTGTACAGTAACGACAGTACATAGAACATTGATTTGTTACTAAAAATAACACGCGGTCTGGATAACGATGTGTTAAACCTGGAACTGGTGAATCCTCATCTTCATGAAGCGGATCTTCTAAATCATACTTTGTTTTATATAATTCTTCCGAAATCGGTACAGATTGCATCCGAATCGGACAGCGTGGATCATCAGGATTCATAAGAGAAGCATAGTACGGTGTAATATTTAACGGAATCGTTTTTGTTGAAATTTTAACACCTTCTTCTTCTTCTGGTGTCAAATTAATCACTTTCTTTAAATCATCTAACGTTTTGATCGTATTCGTTAATTGCCAAACCCAATCATTCCATTGCTCTTCTGTAACATCTTTCCATAATTCGATATCTTTCCAGTGACGATTTGGTTTGTATACATCATGTAACATTGCTATTCCCCCTTTTTTTACGCTCGCCATTTATATAAGCAATAATTATGCCAACTCCACATTTTCAAGAAGTGATGACGAAAGATACCCTATTATATATGAGAAAAAATATTTTTCTTATTTTAAATGGCGCTCTACTCAATACAATATTCGTTACTTTCTGTATATGTAAACGCTCTTTTTTTGGTGCAAACACACAAAAACCGCCAATTATTCGGCGGTTTTGTCATACTTATTTAATTTATACTGCAATGTTTGTCTTGGAATACCTAATAATTTAGCAGCTTGCAAAATATTCCCATCCGTTTCCATTAGCGCTTGATTAATTAATTCTTTCTCTGTTTGGTGAAGTGCCTCACGTAATGGAAGAATAGATTTCTTCTGTTTCTTTGAATCTACTTCTTTTCGAAATGTTCGTGGTAAACAACTAACTGTTAATGAACCTCCTTCTGCAATAATTACAGCGTGTTCAATCGTGTGTTTTAACTCTCTTACATTTCCAGGCCAATGATATGCTAGCAACCTTTCTTTCGTCCCATTATCAATATGGAGCACCTGTTTTTTATATTCTTTGTTATAGTCTCTTAAAAAGTAGGATGCTAACAATAATACATCTTCTTTTCGTTCACGAAGCGGTGGAATATATAGAGAAAATACATTTAAACGATAATATAAATCGGTACGAATTTTATTTTCACGTAAACATACTTCTGGAGGTTGATTCATCGCCGTAATCACGCGAACATCTACTTTTCTCGTCTTACTATCACCGATGCGACGAATTACTCCATCTTCTAATGCACGTAGCATTTTCGCCTGCAGATCAAGGGGCATCGAATTTAATTCATCTAAAAATAATGTCCCTCCATCTGCAAGTTCAAATAGCCCCGCACGTTCAATAGCTCCAGTATAACTCCCTTTAGTTGTCCCAAATAATAGACTTTCTAGTAAGGACTCTGGAAGAGCTGCACAATTCTGGGCAATAAACGGTTTGTTTTTACGGTTGGAAGCCTCATGAATCGCTTGTACAAATAGTTCCTTTCCTGTTCCTGTTTCCCCGTATATTAAAACGTTTGCATTTGTTGGAGCTACCTTTTGCGCCAAATCTTTTGTTTGTTTAAAGCGGGAATCATTCGTCACAATTGTATTAAAAGCAACGTGTTTTTTTGTTATCTTCTTCCTAGAGGATCGTTTCATTTTCGATTGTAAATCAACAATTGTATCCGTTAATTTTTGAATCGTCGAGTAATCTTTTGCGATTTCAACAGCACCTGCAATTTCACCTTCTATAAAAATAGGTAATGTGGTATTTACAGTACAAACATCTTCACCATTTAAATTTTGATAACGCTGCACTTGATGTAAAATCGGCTTTTTTGTATTTAAAACTTTCATAAGTGTACTCGTTTCCCTTGATAGAGATGGGAATGCTTCTAATAAATGCTTACCCAATACATTCTCAATCTTTGATCCGTCATGTTTTGCAGCAACAGTATTATAAAAAATTGTAATACCATTCTCATCCACAGCATGAATCGCTTCATCAATACTGCCCAAAATCGCTTCAATGACTTCTTGTGTCGAAACTGCCAGCAATGTCATTCCCCCCTCTTGCTAAAAATTCAGCAATTTATATGCCGAATTTCCGGCACCCCTGTGCGCGATTATAAGCATTACGATTCCGTTCTACTTTTCTATTTATTTCATATCATTACTTTCCCGCCAACAAGTAATAAAGTGCAACTCTAATCAGCGGGGGGCTTCATCCCCCACTGATTATTAGCCCACAGCAATCCGGTATTCTAAACTTTCAAGTAAAGATTTTACTACCCATTCATGCGGGATAAATCTTTTACCCATACATTCATATCTTCTAATTTATCAAAAATATAACAATTATTTGCTAGCCTTCCTGTGTATGTATATCCTAGCTGATGAAAAGCTGCATTCATACCAAACGAAAGTGAACGTGCGATTGTGTAAGAACAAAAGATTGCTCTCTCTTGTAGTTCTTCTTCTAACTTAATGAGTAAACTTTTCATAAATCCATGCTTTCGATATTCAGGTAAAGTTGCACAATTCGTTAATTCTGCGTTACCTTCTTTCACATTCATTTCTGCTGAAGCAGTACTAATAATACGTTCCTCTGATTCATACACATAATAAATCGTATCTTCTTTCATCGTCTGAACAATATAGTCTGCTTCATTTAACGGTGTCGGATAAATTTCAAACACTTTTCCAAATACACCTGCCAATTCTTCTGCGTCTGCCTCTGTCGCTTTTCGTAGTACAAATTTTTCTGGAACTTGTTTCTCCTTTACTTCCTTTTCTCTCACACCATCTATAATGCGGTCCTCATCAATCCACTGGATACTATTTCGTCTTTCATCATCACGATATTTTACGAAAAAGTATGCATCATGTCCTTGAAAATAATGTGGAATCGTCGCTTCTAATAAAAAGCCAAAAGAGAGCCACGCCGAAACATGCTCTCCCTTTCCTTTTATAATGCATTTGGTGAAAGAATGCTTCTCTGCTAACTCTTCTATTTTTCGCATAAGACTTTCTACATTTCCTGTATAATGATCTACCCGAATACGTTTATTAAAATAATCTAGCACTCCTTCTACAGTATAGTAGTTTGTCTGTTCTCTGAATGATTCATAATAGTTCATTTTTTCACCTCACACCAGTCTAGTAATGTACATGCAATAACTTTTGCTGCGGCAATCATTTTATCCACTTCAATGTATTCATTTGGATAGTGGGCTACCTTTGTCTCTCCTGGTCCGAATATAATGGTTGGGATTTCTGCGATTTGTGTAAATAAACCACCATCTGTGCCCCATGGTGATGCTTCTATAATTGGACTTCTTCCTTCAATTTGAGCAAAATTATCTTGAAGCGTTGTAATGAGCGCATGCTCCTCATCTAATTCACCTGGGACCCACCTTGCCCCAAACCATTCTACCTCTACTGGATATTCTTCGAACCATGGATCTACATTCTTTAATTGCCCTATCCAATTTTCAAATTCTTCTTTTACCGCCTCCATAGTCTCATTCGGCGCAACTCCACATCTTCCTTCTAAAATCAACGAATCTGGTACGGAGCTTGGCCAGCTACCACCTTCAATTTTCCCAACATTGATTGGAACAGGGATTGGAATTTCTTTATATAACGGGTCTGTAATCCGTTCATTTCTTTTCTGTTCTAATTGTCTCAAATGTTCAACAACAAACACGCTCTTTTCAATTGCACTTACTCCTTCATAACGAGTCCCGCCATGTGCTGCTTTTCCTTTCACATGCAAGCGAAACCACATCGAACCTTGTTGTTTCGGGAAAAACTTCATATTTGTTGGTTCTGGAATGATAACCCCATCTGCCTTATACCCTCGTAAAATTGCTGCTAAAGTACCTGCTCCACCGCTCTCCTCTTCTATTACACTTTGAAAATAAATATCTCCTTTTAACTCAATACCCAGTTCTACAATCGCTTCGATTGCCAGCATAAGCGCCACATTGCCGCCCTTCATATCGGTTGTTCCACGACCATATATGCGATTCCCTACTTTTTCACCACTATATGGATGGTGTTCCCACTGATTCACATCACCTTCTGGTACAACATCGATATGTCCATTTAAAATCATTGATTTTCCATCGCCGCTTCCTTTTAACGTCGCAACAATATTTGGGCTATCTGAAAAATTCGTTCTTGGAGATACAAAATAAGGATGATCTTTCATTTTTGTAAAAGAAGGCTCCCAAATATCGAGATCTAAACCTAATTCACGTAGTTTTTCAATGACAATTGCTTGCGCGCCGCTCTCATCTCCAGATACACTTTTTTCTTGAATTAATCGTTTTAAGAGCTTTACACTTTCTCCTTCATGACTTTCAATATAATCACACACTTGTTTTTTTAATTGCTCCATATTTGTTAGCTCCTCTCATTCAATCACAAGTAAATTAGAACTCACATGAAAAGATGCCTCCGTATTTCGTTTTACATCCTCTACTGTATAAGGGCTCATTAACTCTTGGAGTATTAAACCTTCAGAAGTAACTTCCATTACAGCCATATCTGTAATAATTAAATCCACGCACCTTTTCGACGTTAATGGAAGCGTACATTCTGAAACAATTTTTGCATTTCCATACTTATCAACGTGATTCATCACAACAACGACCCGCTTTGCTTTTTGCGCTAAATCCATCGCTCCGCCAATACCAGGAACACGTTTCCCGGGAACAATCCAATTTGCTAAATCACCTTTTTCACTTACTTGTAGTGAACCAAGTATTGTTACATCAAGCAACCCTTTTCGAATCATTCCAAATGCCGTGCAACTGTCAAAATAACTTGCTCCTGTAATGAGTGACGTCGGCAATCCAGCCGCATTACACAAGTTTTCATCTTCGCTTCCTTTACTTGGCGTCGGGCCCATTCCAACGATTCCATTTTCCGCCTGGAACATAACATGTATATCTTCAGGCAAATGGTTAGGTACAAGAGAAGGGATACCAATCCCTAAATTTACAATCATTCCATTTTGAATTTCTTTCGCAGCACGCCTTGCTATCTTATCTCGTACTTCTACTCCCATACCCATTTCCAATTCACTCCTTCCGACGGCACAATATAATTTACAAAAACACCTGGAACAACAATTTCCTCAGGATCTAAACTTCCAAGCGGTACGATTTCTTCTGCCTCAACAATTGTAATATCTCCAGCCATCGCAACGTGTGGATTCATATTGCGAGCACTTTTATCAAACACAAGATTGCCAAACGGATCCGCCTTCTTCGCATATACAATCGATACCTCTGCAGTTAAAGCCGTTTCCAATAAATATGTTTTTCCGTTCATTTCGACTGTTCGTTTTCCTTCCTCTACAATCGTATCCACACCAACATCGACAAGAATTCCGCCTAATCCCATTCCACCTGCACGAATTCGCTCTGCTAGCGTTCCCTGAGGCGAAAACTCAATCCGTAATCGTCCTTCATTTAACTGTCTTCCTGCATTTGGATTTGAACCAATATGAGAAGTAATTAATGATTTCACTCGCTCATTTGTTACAAGGCGGCCAATTCCTACATCTGGAAATCCCGTATCATTTCCGATTAAATGTAAATTTGTAATTCCTTTTTGTGCAATAGCCTGTATTAATGATGGAGGGGATCCAATTCCGCCAAACCCTCCAAACATTAACGTCATATCATCATGAAACAATGACATAATCTCTTCAATTTCTTTTAATTTACCAAATGTATTTGTAATGGTTGTCATACGATACTGTGCCCTCCTTTTTGCATCATCTCTTCCACACTTTTCGCAAAAATCTCAAGTAACTCATCTAACTCAGAATATGTAGTTGTCATTGGCGGTGCAACAAGCAGCGCACTATCCTCTTTTCCTGCTTGCCCTGAAACAGCTTGATATAAAAGAAGTCCGTTTTTCGCCGCGACTGAAATGAGCTCAGACGCTTTTGTAAACGATTGCAATTCTACTCCGATCAGGAGTCCTTTTCCGCGCACATCGGCAATAATTGTCGATTGCTGCTGAACTTTCTGCAATCCTTTTATTAAATATTCTCCTTTTTCAGCTGTTTTTTCAGGTAAGTTATGTTTCTCCATATATTCAATAACCGCTAAAGCTGTCGCGGCTGATAACGGGTTAGCACTTAGCGTATGCCCACTCATAACTGATCGCGACCCTCGTAAAATCGGTTCCATCACACGGTCACTCACAACCGTCGCGGCCATCGGTGTATAACCAGCACCTAGACCCTTTCCTAACGTCATGATGTCTGGCTCCACGCCCCAGTGTTCCATCGCAAACCATGCACCTGTACGCCCAAGGCCTGTCATCACCTCATCAGCAATAAATAAAATATCATAATGGCTACAAATATCTTTAATTACTTTATAATATTCTTTCGGTGGTACAACCGCACCGCCTGCCGCCCCAATAATCGGTTCAGCTATAAAAGCTGCAATATGTTCTGCACCAATTCGTTCAATTGCTCGTTCTAATTCCGTTGCACAAGAAAGCTGACACGTTGGATATACTTTCTGCACCGGACAACGGAAACAATACGGCGCTGGAACAGTTGGATAATCTTCTAAAATAGATACAAATCGCTGGCGACGAAGTGGATGCCCTGACATTGATAAAGCTCCCATCGTAATACCGTGATAACTCATCCAACGTGATAAAATTTTATGTTTCCCTTGAATACCGCGCTCTTGAAAATGTTGAATCGCAATTTTCATAGCCGTTTCATTCGCTTCTGTACCACTATTCACAAAGAAACTCCAGTTCAAATCTCCTACACTTAAATCACTTAACTTCTTTGCTAACTTCTCAGCTGGCTCACTCGTAAACTGTGAGCGGTACACAAAAGCAATCTCCTCTGCCTGCTTTTTAATCACTTCCGCAATCTCTGTTACGCCATGTCCGATACCTGCCGTAATCGCTCCTGACGAACCATCAAAATATTTATTACCATTTTGATCATACAAATACACACCTTTTCCATGTGAAATCATTGGATACGGCTGACCAACAAGTGGCTTAATTAAGTAATCGCGCATAGCGCTCCCCCATTTCTCCAATTTGTATATATATATGAAGAAAATTGACGTTTCTTTCATAAAAAAGAACCCTCTGCAAACGCAGTGAATTTATCAAAAAACTATTATAAAATATACAAATGAGTGCTAAAAATCAAAATAAAAATAAACATTCAGAAATATAATAAAAGACCAAACCCTTTACCCCTCTTAAAAAAATCCTCCCCCCTATAAAAAATAAGCCTAAAAAACATACTACCTAATTATTTTTTCACCATACCATCAGCTTCGCTCAATTGCTGGCATTGTGTAAACTTCGACGAAACTCCCGTCAATTTCCTTCCTATTTATTTTGTTTATCTGTCATATTTTTCAACAAATTTAGACAAATCCTTCAAATAGAAACCTCCTATGATTACTCAATCATAGGAGGTTTCTTTCATATAATTTATTTTTTAAATTTTCGACATCTACTTATTCCTATTAAAAAACATGCTTTTATTGCATTTTACAAAATATTTTTTACTGAGAAAAAACAAATGTGCTAATCCTCTGTACGAGGTTTCTCCTCTTACATAGCACCTTAATCTATCTAACTCTCCCAGCGATTCAACCCTAAATAACAAGCTCCATACACACCAGCATCATTGGTAATCAAGATGCTTCTTTATATTGGCGAATAAGTGCAGAAGTCGATGCATATCGTTCGTAACATCCTTTTCCACCGTAACTACATTCTTTTCCATGATATATTGATTATATAAATAATAAATTAAATCATGATATCATGTTGTCATTACCAGTTGTTATGAAGTATACCATTACAACTTTTTCTTTCGTAATACATTTTCTGAATTTTTTATAAAATTTTTCAAACATTTTTATTCATAGCTTAACAATATAATTCTATTTATTGCGAAATAAAAAGCATGAATGGAATTGCCTGCAAGAGAAAGATTATTTTTATCAAATTGATTCTTCCCGTAAAAATCTGATCGATGAAGGTTAATTACTAATAAAATTCTCCCTACCTTAAAGTCCGTACAAATGAGAAAGATAGGTGCGCGGGATAATTGCCCACAAAAAAATCAATTGGTCTGGCTAAATGAAAGTTTCACTTTATCTCAGAAAAAGAAAAGGAGTGTTCCTATGATTCAACAATTAAAAACATATTACGGTAAAGATATAACGGTTAATGAAACAGTATTGTCTGGGGAGTATAGCTGGTTTTTAGTTGAAGGAAACAAAGTAGGGATTCGCAAATCTCGCTTACACCAAAGGGAACGTCAATTACTTTCATCAATCTTAACGCCCATTCATACTGATACATTTTATGAAACAGAAAAAGAAAAGTCTTGGTATGAAGCGTTATATCAAAATAAGGATATTCCTATCGTATCTGTTCGTTTTTTACATTTTTTCACAAATCACTCTATAGTAGAAAGAGAAGAATTTCAAGATGCTTTACAGTCCATGTTTTCTTTCGTCACTACAACGATATGGGAGACTTCTCAAGCCGGCGTTCTCATCTTAGAAGAAGATATATCGAAATCTATATTACAAACAGCCCTTGATACATTAGAAACAGATTTTTTTATATCTCTATCCTTTTTTATTGGCAGACACTATACCGAAACAAATGGAATTTCTCGTTTGTATCAATGGGAACGAGCATTATTTTCTTTTCTTTCTCCCTATTTATCAAAAAAGATTATACACATTGAACACCTACTCCCTTACCAATTAATGATCTCATTACCAAAAGAAGAAAGAGAAAAATATACAAATCAATTGTTAGCACACATTTCAAATGATAAAGAACTAATCGATAGTGTTAAAGTATTCTTCCAATGTAATTTAAATGTATCACTTGCAGCGAAACATTTATATTTGCATCGTAATACCTTGCAGTATCGAATTGATAGATTCATTGAAAAAACAGGAATTAATATCAAAACATTTGAAGGCGCTGTAGCAGTTTACATGGCATTTCTTTCTTTAGATATCTCGTAAACTTGCATAAAAACCTCTCATTTTTTTGTGCAATCTGCCAATTTACCTACCTACAAAAAAATCTTATAATTCGATTAATTCAAAGAATAAGGAGTGAGTAATTGTGGCAGAACTCGTATTAGATCATATTTTTAAAGTTTATGATAATAAAACGACTGCTGTTTCTGATTTTAATTTACATATTGAAGATAAAGAGTTTATCGTATTTGTCGGTCCTTCTGGATGTGGAAAATCAACAACTCTACGTATGATTGCGGGTCTAGAAGACATTTCTGATGGTTCATTTTATATTGATGGAGAACGTATGAATGATGTCGCTCCAAAAGATCGCGACATTGCGATGGTATTTCAAAATTACGCACTATACCCACATATGTCTGTTTATGATAATATGGCGTTTGGCTTGAAACTACGCAAACTTCCAAAAGATGAAATTAATCGCCGCGTAACAGAGGCTGCGAAAATCTTAGGACTTGAAGATTACTTAAAACGAAAACCAAAGGCATTATCAGGTGGACAACGCCAACGTGTTGCGCTAGGAAGAGCTATCGTTCGTGACGCAAAAGTATTTTTAATGGACGAGCCTCTATCCAATTTAGACGCAAAATTGCGCGTAAGTATGCGCTCTGAAATCTCTAAACTTCATCGCCGTTTAAACACGACCACTATATATGTGACACATGATCAAACAGAAGCAATGACAATGGCATCACGCCTTGTTGTTATGAAAGATGGTGTCATCCAGCAAGTTGGTACGCCAAAAGAAGTATACGATGCTCCTGAAAACATTTTTGTTGGCGGATTCATTGGTTCTCCAGCTATGAATTTCTTTACCGGAACATTACAAGATAACTATTTTCATATAGAAAATATTCGTTTCAAAGTACCAGATGGCCAACTAAAAGCATTAAAGAAAAAAGGATATAATGGAAAAGAAATCATACTCGGTATTCGTCCTGAAGACATTCATGATGAACTAATTGTTCTTCAATCTTCTCCTGAATCAACTGTCGAAATTACAGTTGAGGTCGCTGAATTATTAGGTGCTGAAACGATGATTCATGGAAAACTTGCGAGTCAAAACTTTGTTGCACGAATCAACGCTCGTTCAGAAATTAAAGCTACCGATAAACTTCCGTTAGCTTTTAGTTTAACTAAAGCGCACTTTTTCGATATTGATACAGAACAACGTATACGTAATGAATAGACATACTTGATTAAAGTATAAACCAGTTTTCTTCCTGATCTTTCTGTACTATTTACCTAAGAAAGGCCAGGAAGCTTCTTTTTGATATTTTATTTTTTTACAAGTATTATATTTAATCCTTTTCGTTTTTTATTGCTACCACCTGACGCTCCTCTTATTTTTCATTTTCATTAACATTTTTTGGCTACTCCTTTTTTATCTCGCTATTCGCGAGCAGTAAGGCCCCACCCCAACATGCAACAAAAGCAAAGAAATCAGGTGGGAGATGAAGCCCCACCGCTGATTGAAGTTTTACTTTATGAAAATCTAATTTTTCTAATCCTCTATAGATACAACCTTATGTAACCTTACACATGCTTCCATTCAATGTAATTTCAAATTTCCAAGTACATATTTAACAATTAATTTCACAGTTTCTGGATAACCTTTACCATCATTAGTTTATCCCACTGCAACTTCTTCATTTGTTCTTTTGTGTTAAAATATCGCAAGACCTCATGTTCCAACTGATATTTTAAATACGAGTTTACATTAAAATAAAAAAGAAAGAACCGATTAACTATATTAACCAGTTCAGCATGACGCTCTTTATCAATTATTAACGAACCCAACATGCCCCGATAATAATTAGTAAAATAAACAATACAACGATCAACGCAAATCCAGAACCTGTACTGTACCCTCCGCCGCCATAACCATATCCGCAATAACTACTAGGATATCCGTAACCCCACATGATTTGCTCCACTCCCTCCGCTACTTAAAAATTAAATTCCCTTAATAAATTATGTAGGACAACTCTCACTTTGTATGTGCGTTTGCCTATAAATTAAAAACTCCATAACTCCGCTAACGATTTTATAGTTTGCACCAGATCGAGCAACTTGTATATGTATAAAATTCGTGGCATTAAATACAGTGAAACTTTAATCAGTGGGGGTTTTCTTCATCCCCCACTGATTATTAGCCCTCACCAATCGGGCTTTTACGGGCAGTTGATCCCCTACCTACCTTGTTTCTCCCTGAATCTTGAGGTGGGGGTCTTACTGCCCGTTAATGCGGGATAAACTATCTATTATCCTATTTATATTTTGAAGCATTTTTTGCATAAGCCCTTTTCCGAGATGCATATAGTTATAGTGATGACAAAGGAGGAATTTTACATGGCTCAATCTGAAATTGAAAAATATGGACAAGAAGCAGCCCTGTATGAACAACTTGCCCGTTACTATCAATATACAAATCCCAAAAAATATATGGAATTATATATGAAATATCATAGTGCGATTACCAAACTTGTACATGTGTATGAAAAACGCGGCTCTCAAGAAGCAACATTGCCATCCTATATGAGAATATTCCACGCATCCCCTCATACACCAGCTATTGATTTTTTAGTTAACGGACAGAAGGTAGTAAAAAACATTTCTTTTAAACAACACAGTCCTTATTTGTCCTTAACTCAAGGGCAGTACCGGGTTGATATCGTTCCAGTCGGTAATGAAACACCTATTTTTTCAGCACTTGTTCCCATGATGGGTAACCACTCTTATACACTGGCAGCAATTAGTACTGATACACATCTACAGTTGCAACCAATGCTTGATAATACTCCTTTGCAATCTGGTCAAGCAAAAATAAGATTTTTACATTTTTCCTCTGATACCCCTGCTGTTCATATATCCATAAAAGGTGGCGACTATTTATTCGAAAATGTCTTATTTAAACAAGTAACAGATTATTTACAGGTAAGCCCTGGAACAGCTGATATTGAAATTTCTCTTGCCGATACAAAAAAGATACTTGTAACCATCCCTGATGTAAAAGTAGAACCAAATACAATTTACACATTTGCATTAGTAGGCTATTCTAATCAATCCCCAAAATTAGAAGCCGTGGTTCTTACAAATTAAAAAATCTACACCATTCTCTTGGTGTAGACTTTTTTCTCTTTATTTTTGAAATGAAATATGAAATTCTGTCCATTCTGAATCAGAGCGACACGTAATCGATCCATTATGCTTTTCAACAATTTGTTTACATACAAACAAACCGATGCCAGTTCCTAATTTCTTAGTCGTGACAAATGGTTCAAAAATCGTTTCAATACTTTCTGCCGGAATCATCGGTCCATTATTTTTAATAACAATATGAATCCTTTCTTCCTCTTCACATGTATCGATAATAATTTTACGATCTTCTTTAATCACTTCGAGAGCATCGATTGAGTTCATTAAAATATTTAGAAAAACTTGTCTTACTTCACTACGGTATCCTACAAATGAGATAGGATACGGTAAAATCTTTTCAATTGAAACATTTGCATTAACTAGACTTGGATATAAGAAATGAATAATATCATGAAACAAATCATTTAGCCAAAATCGTTCAGACTCATTCCACATTTCTTTTTTTGAAACAAGTAAAAATTGCGAAATACGAAAGTTTAATTGGTCCAATTCATGTGAAATAATATCTAAATATGATAAATTCGGATGATCTAATTTCAATAATTTCACAAACCCCATAATGGAGGTTAATGGATTTCGAAACTCGTGAACAAAACTAGCCGACATTTGTCCTAAAATCGTCAATCTTTCTTTATGTGTTTCATTTATATATTGCTGTTTTTCTTCTAAATTTCTCGATATAATTTCCGAATATTTTAAAACCGTATAATAAATTAATTTGTCAAAACAAGTATGTATTTTTGTCATAATTGGTTTTAATTCACGAGCTTTAACATCTAATTCGCACATTGCTTCAAATAGTTCATTTCTTCCTACATTCGCATTATAGACAAAATCTCCAATATTAACGTCCGCCCCTGCTCGCTCAATTGCAATTTTTTCACATAACGGCTGTAGGTGAGCTACATCCTTATTTTCCATAATAAGTTCAATGATTAACTCTAATAAATTCTCTCCATTCTGAGCTACTTCTTGCTTAAATGGATCTTTTTCGGAAATTATCATTTTGTTTTTCCAGTTCTCTACGAATTGGTGCCTGTTGTTTTTCAAGTGCGAACAAAATACTTCTTTAATATCCTTATCGATTGGAAAAACCCCCATTCCCTCCATTTCCATGCGACGAATACCCTATATATTTTGAATATTAACACAAAAAACGAGTTTCGTTAAGAGATTATTGTCACATTTTGTTAATTTCTGTTGATAAAGTTAATTTGAATATGGTATTTGAAATGTCTTTTTTTGCATCCTTTTCATTTCTTGCGTACAATAAGATATGAAAGGTGTGAAAAATATGGTAAATAAAAATGTGGAAGATTATCTCCAAGAAGGCATTCATGGCCAAAAGCAAAACAAACCAGAAGAACGCAATATGTACTTAGGCACATTGCGTGAGCGTGTGGAAATCGCTTTAACAATCGGTCAAGTGATGCAAAGCAATGTTTACACAGAAGTAGCTAATAGCATGCGCACTTCTCAATCATTACAACTATATGTAAACGGCAGCATCTCTTACCCACATTTATCAAAATACATTAAATTAGCAAACGAAAAAAATGTACCTTTTACAATCGTCCAAAATAAAGGTACACAAACACCAATTGGTTTAGTTCTTGCGCATAACACAGCGGTAGATAAAGAACAAGTTTATGTTGAAGATACGATTTTTAAACAAGAGATGAAATAATACACGATAATGTGACACTTCCATTACCAATCGGTCTTTTACGGGCAGTTATCCCCCACTTCTCTTCCTTGCTCCTCTCTGAATCTTGAGATGGGGGTCTTACTGCACGCAAATAGCGAGATAAATAAAAGGTACACTTACTTAGATAATAAGTGTACCTTTTATTTATATTTATTTTTTTATGAAGATTAGTTTCATCTCTGTCATTTCTTCAATCGCATATTTAATTCCTTCACGACCTGTACCACTTTCTTTGACACCGCATATGATGTCTTTAATCATGAAACTGCCCATATAAATCCATTTTGATTTTTTGACATATAAGCCGCGGCTATGAATAACAAAATGGGGGGTCTGCATTTGTTTTCACTCGACATGGAGCAGAAAAAGGGTCTGACCGCCGGATGCTCTCTCCCACCTAAAAATTAGGTTTTATGTCAGTCTTTTAATTTGTATTTATCTAATTCTAGTTCATCAATTCCATGCATTGCTTTCGCTAAATGTCTGACTTATTTTATTGTAACATTGTCCCATTACATAAAAAAATATTTTCCCTACTAAAAAAACTCTGCTAAATGCAGAGTTTACGAGCTTACTTGTTCTTGTAATGTTATTGGTTTTTCAGTTTCTGAAATTAAAATGGGAGCTGCTCGCTTTGTCACTTCTATTTGCTTGATATAGTGGCCATCCAATTCCTTAACGCAAAAATTATAATCTTCAATTTCAACAATATCACCTTCTGTAATTTCTAGGTGCTTTGTTAAAATCCATCCACCAATTGTATCAATATCATCATCATCAATAGATAAACCTAACAATACATTTACTTCGCTAACAAATACTTTTCCTTCTAAAATTGTCTTTGTTTCACTTATATGTTGGATTTCTGGTTTTTCATCTATATCAAATTCATCTTGAATATCGCCAACAATTTCTTCTAATATATCTTCAACTGTTACAAGACCTGCTGTTCCACCATATTCATCAATTAATATAGCGATATGTGTACGCTCTCGTTGCATTTTTAAAAACAAATCATGAATTGCAATCGATTCAATGACAAGTATAATGGGACGAATATACTGCTGCACCGTTTCTTTGCTAAAGGCACCATGTTTCACAAAATCTGTGAAAATATCTTTAAAGTTTACAAAACCGATAACATGATCCTTATCCCCATCAACAACTGGGTATCTTGTATATTTCTCATTGGACATTTTCTGCAATGCTTCTTTAACAGAAGTATCTTTATCTAAAATGTTCATCTCTGTCCGTGGGACCATAATTTCTTTTGCAATACAATCGTCAAATTCAAAGATTTTATTTACATATTTAAATTCAGATTGATTAATTTCACCGTTTTTATAACTTTCTGACACTAACAACCGTAATTCTTCTTCCGAATGAACTTCCTCGTGCTCTTTCGCAGTTTGTAAACCAAACATTCTTGTTACATATCGAGCAGATCCATTTAAAAGCCATATAAACGGAAAAGTAATTCGATAAAAGAAAATAAGCGGTTTAGCAACGAGTAAACTCACTTGTTCTGCTTTTTGAATCGCCAATGTTTTTGGTGATAATTCCCCCACAACAACATGAAAAAAAGTAATGAACATAAACACTAGAATCACAGCCAAAATATCAGCAACCTGGGGAGGCACCTCCCATCTTGCGAAAAGCGAATCAAACATGTGCTTTATTGCTGGCTTTCCTAACCATCCAAGTCCAAGAGCTGTAACTGTAATTCCTAATTGACAAGCTGATAAATACTCGTCTAAGTTTGTAATGACTGTTTTCACAGGAATTGCACGTTTATTTCCCTCTGCAATTAAAAAATCGATGCGTGAACTTCTTACTTTCACAATTGCAAACTCGGCCGCAACGAAAAATGCAGTTAAGGCAATTAAAACAATCACCATACTTATACTATATATGTCCAAATACGTTTCCTTACTTACGCTGTAAGCAAGGAAGCCACCTCCTAATTAATTTATTCAAGCGAAAAAGACTTTTCTTATCATCTTACAAGTTTCTACATTCGCCATCACCTTTTTATACATTATATGCATACATAAAGAGGATATTTATATTTATGATAATCTAAATATCTTCTTTCAGTCAAACTAGAATAATTGAAAAAAAACAGACATTTTTCTCTCTTTTTAGAAGAATCTATATGCTCAAAAACTAATTCTCGTGAAAAAACACTTTCTTTGCCGATTCCTCACTTCTTTTGTCACCCATGCAGGGAAGAAGCTTAATACCTCGAAATAATTCAACAGGATATATATAGGAGGGATTTACCTTGGAATATAAAACACCCATTATTGCGAAAAAGTTAGGTGTTAGCCCAAAGGCAGTGGTTCGAATTGCACAACAATTGAATCTCAATATAGAAAAAAACAAGTACGGTCATTTCATTTTCACTCAAGACAACTTAGATAAAATGTTAGAATATCATCGTTCTCATATAGAACAAACCTTATCTCCCGCTATAATTTCACAAGTAGAACCATCAACTGATTTTGAACAATTTGTTACACAATTAAATACAATTACACACCGTTTAAATCGTATAGAGGAAAAAATGCAAGATAAAGCAGATGATGTCGTCAATTACCAATTGCTACAACATCGCAGAGAAATGGAAGAAATGATGGATAGAATTCAAAAATTAGAAGCTGCTCTTGAGAAAAAAGAACCAATTTACATCACACCTGATATCACGCCAACATATGAACGAGAAGAAAAACCGAAACGTCGTAAAATGATTTTAAGTATATTCGGATTTTAGTTCTTTTCCAATCGTTTGTTCGCGCATGATAATTGACTCCCCCCTAGTCAATTATCATGCGCTTTTTTATTTATATAAAAAGGATGTCTCATTACAAGACATCCTTTTTGTTACGATAACATCATATTCATATCTTCTGCTGCAGTTGTAATAAGTTTTAAACCAAATGTTTCTTGTAATACATCAAGCACACCAGGTGAAATAAATTCAGGGGCCTTTGGACCGATACGAATATCTTGAATCCCAAGACTAAATAGCCCAAGTAAAATGGCAACCGCTTTTTGTTCAAACCAAGATAGGACAATACTAACTGGCAATTCGTTCACTTCACATTGAAAAGCATCTGCTAAAGCTGCCGCTATTTTTATTGTAGAAATTGAATTATTACATTGCCCTAAGTCAATGTAACGTGGAATCTCCGTACCGGGTACAACACCATAATTCACATCATTAAAGCGGAATTTCCCACAAGAAGTTGTTAAAATAACCGTTTCTTGCGGAAGTGACGTTGCTAATTCACGATAGTATTCTCCGCCTTTTCCTGGGGCATCACAACCTGCGATGACAAAGAAGCGCTTAATTTCCCCTCCCTTTACTGCCTCAATGATTTCTGGAGCTAATGATAATACTGTATTATGATGAAACCCTGTTACTAACTGTTCATCCGACTCCATATGTACTTCGGGAAGTTCTAGCGCTTTTTTAATCAATGGTGCAAAATCATCATTTTCAATTTTCCGTACACCCTCCAGGCCGGCAATATCATATGAAAAGAAGCGATCAGAGTATGATCCTTTAATTGGCATAACACAGTTCGTTGTAGCCAATATCGCACCGGTAAATTTTTCAAAAAGACGTCGTTGATCATACCATGCCTTACCAATGTTTCCTTTTAAATGTTTATATTTTTTCAGTTGTGGATATCCGTGTGCTGGTAGCATTTCAGAATGCGTATAAATATTAATTTCTTTTCCTTCTGTTTGCTTTAATAATTCCTCTAATGCAAATAAATTATGACCAGTAACAACAATTGCCTTACCTTCTACATGATTTTGTGTAATTTGAACAGGCTCTGGAACACCGAAATGATTCGTATGTGCCTCATCTAACAACTCCATCACCCGTAAAGCTGATTTCCCAACTTTCATAGCCATATCAATATGTTCTTGTTCATTAAAGTTAGAATTTGTTAATGTCATATATAACGCTTCTTGAGTTGTAGCATCTACAAATGGATCTGTATACCCTAGCTGCGCAGCATGGGTACGATAAGCAGCAATTCCTTTTAACCCAAACACAATCGTATCTTGTAAACTTGCAATTGTTTCATTCTTACCGCAAACACCCATTACTTTACATCCGCCTGTTGGCGTTTGTTCACATTGATAGCAAAACATATCATCCCACCCTTTCCCAATCATTCATTACAAACTAAGCTTAATATACATTGAGAAAAAGGGATGTGATATCAATCACAATAATTTATAAAAATTTGTGACACTTCATCTTGTTAACATAATATTTTTACTGTTCTCTTTGATTAATGCCTGCGCATGAGCATTTCCTTGAATAATATCCCGAAATTCTTTTAAGGAATACAAATGTGTTAATCCTTTCCGAGCATGAATTCGAACAGGTACCCCTTGCAATGTATCATGAAAATAAAACGGATCATCAATTGGTTCAATTGGAAAACCAATTGTAAGTAAATACATATACATTCTTTTTGTAACAACAGCAATATACCACTCAGCTTTCATTTCTAAAGCATGAATAAATAAAATAGCTGTTAACCTTTTGAAATGTCCTCTCCCGCGCGATGTTTTCGCAATACTTAACTTTCCTATTTCATAAACATTCTTTAAACCTTTCATTAACTCATTTTCAGAAAACGGATAGAAAAACTCAGAATTAGATTGTTCAGGTGTCGTATATCGAATACACTCTACTGTACCAATAGAATGTCCTTCTTCTATTAATAAAAATCGTGATGGATTTAAATTACGCTCTACAAACATTAAATCTCTCTCTTCACAAAAATCTCCCCACAGTTGCTCGAACCAAAAATGTTCTTCCTTTGTTTGAACACGCTGGAACATATTTCCCCGCCTTTCCCATCGCCGCTCTATATTTTGATAACGCTTTCACCATCTATCATATAAGAACAAATCTCCGCATGCAACTAAAAGGTATTTAATACATTATACATTCTATAAAAATTAACCAGTTCCTATTCATTTTTTTATATTTATATAAAGTGACACTTCCATTGTATATAATTAGAAATTACCTTTATTGTTTTATCACCTCTATGGGTATTTAATTCTACAATACCATAAATTCACAATTATACTCCCTTCAACAATTCAATTTACTTACACAAAAAGAAACCTTTTCCGTAAAGAAAGGTTTCTTTTCATGTTACAATATTTTTTAACCATTTCTCGAAAATCTGTACAAGACCATGCTTTCCAGCTAACTTTTCTTCTCCCTGCTTTGTTTTATATGGATATAATTGCAAAAAGACTCCGCAACCTGCTTCTATTTTCTTCCCGTGCATATGACTGCCTGGGTATACACAAATCACTTCATGAATCGCCCTTCGGTGAAAAATACGTTTTCCATCTTGTTCTTCTACATACTTAATGGACCAATATTTGTACATTTGCTCTGTTGCTTTTGTATTTCCAACAGGCTGAAAAATATTAAACATAGGACTATATTTCACCTCAACAATAATAGACGACTGGTACTCATAACGTTCCCCTTGCTTCACATAACAATCTAAACGAATGTCTGGCTTTTTCGTATCTTCTCCATTATAGAAATGACTTCCTTTACTAAGTGCAATGAGTGGGTGCGTTTCAATAAGATCATTAAACACTACATGGATTTGAATATTTTCACGATTTAAAACAATTGTCGTACCATCCTGTAAACCATCTAAGTAAAAATAAGTTTGAATTTGTTCGCGTAATGAAATTTCATCTTTAAATTCTAACTGTTGCAATATAGAAATAATGATAAAAAATGCATAATACTCATACACTAAAAACGTTGGTTTATACACAAATAATAAAGCTGGAGATTGTTGATTATAACGTGGTAGAAACTCTAAATGATATAATAGTTGCCGATGAGTAACAGGTAAAGCATGCATAGTTATATTTGTCTTTTCAGAAATCCCTCTCCAGAATGGAGAATTTAACAAATTTTGAAAGTACAGTATAGCTTGGTGGACAATATGATTTAAAATTTTATACTCTTGTATTTTCATAGATGCTTTCCGCAAGTCTGCCTCTTTTAACAAATGAATATTTCGATATTTTTGCTTCTCCCTATCTGTTACAGACCCGTTTCTTTCAATGGTTTGCATAATTGTTTTTACTGCTTGTTGTTCCTCTTTTTTTGTATGTGTTGCTCTTTCTAATATTTCGATTGTCTTTTGTAAGAAAGCCTGCGCTTCAAGTAAATATTGATAAAATTGTTTCGTTGTAAATTTTAGAAAAGCATTCTCCAAACTATCTGTTTGTTCTATAAATCTGCGATTATAATACTTAGCGTGGGGCTTTTTCTCGTTCATTATCACACTTTTCATCGTCGCTTTTCGTTCCCGTATTTCCCACTCATATTTATCGATATATCTTGTGTTCTCTTCAACTTTTTTATAAAGCTGCTTTATTTTTTTCATTTTTTGTGGCAGCATTCGAAGTAGCATTAAATAGGAAGAATCTTCAATATCAATTAGCGTTGAGAATGTCTTTTTATAATAACCACGATCTAGCATAATTTCATTCAAAATTGATTTTACATAATTTTGAATCGTTTCAAATTGATCATCAAAAAAATTTTTAGGAACAATTTGAAACGCTCCATAGTATATCTCTTCTTCCACTTTCACCTCGAAATGATACAAACCACAACGCCAAGGATAAAAAAAATCAGTTTTTCCATGTTCATATAATAATACTTTTTCTCTTTTTTCATGCAATTCATATTGCCATTCTTTCTTATCTTTTTGCCCTTCATACACTTTATTCCATATAAAAGTAACACGGATTGGCTTTTCACAATGTAAAGTCAAACGTAATGCTTTTAATTCTTGCACTTTATAAACACAATGTGCCATTGTTGTAGTGTGTTTACAAAGACGATTCAAAAATATAAAATCTCCTTTTCCTTCTGTTCCAATAATTAATTTTAATACGAACGGGAGCTTATCTTTTGTATCTACAATTTCCGTCTCGTGCTGCTCCTCATTTCGCATACCCATACAACTCCAATTCACGCCGTTTTTGTCTAATATAAGCTAGAGAATGTTCGAATGCGGAGACACAATTCGCAAGTGGAGATTGTAATAATGATACTAGCGATAGCCCTTTCTTTTCATCCTCACGAAGAAGTGGACCAATTGTCATTTCCGTACCACGTAATTTTGTTAAAATACGCTGTTTTACTTGTAAATCAAAACCCTCTTCTCGGCTAATCATATAAGATTGATTATCTTTTGGAGGGATATTTTGCAAATAAGTCGCAATCGCAGCAGCGCATCGAAAAGAAACGCCTTTCGATGCGTCATGTGATGATAATACGCCGTGTAATTTATCTAATAGTTCTAATTCTTCTTCAAAAAGTACATCAATTATCTCTTTATTTCGTAACCAATTCATACGAAACTCTCCTGTTGTTACTTGTAGGGGCGGGATTTGTATCCCTTTATTTTGCTGCATATTGATTTCACAAAATGGAATCTTTTGAAGTGTAATAAGATTTGTTCGATCCAATAAGCGATCAGATAATTCTTTCGTTGTTTCATCAAAATTTACAGTCCCGATAAAAATAATATTTTCACCAATTTCAATTTTAGGTGGAATTATATTTTCTATTTCATTTCCTTCCTCATATAAAGAAAGAATACGATTTTTCTTTTCTAATTGAAGAATAGATAAAAATGGTGTAAACCAATGTTCAATATGTGACATATTCATTTCATCAAATACAATCATATAAAGCTGATTCGGATTTTCATATGCTTTTAATAATGTCCGAATTAACTTCGTTTCACTTTCGATATATGTTCCATTTGGATGAAGATAACCTATTATATCGTGTGGTTCTTGATAAGATGGAGAAATTGGAATCCATAACAATTCTTCTCCATACGTTAACCCTAACGCTTCTGCATATACTTGCACAAAACGAGATTTCCCGATTCCTGGGATACCAGCAAGAATCGTTAACATATTTGTTTTTACACTAATATGAAAGTTAAAAATATCCGTTGCATCTAAATACAAACCTTTATTATTGATTAAGTTCTGTACATACTGTATAAATGTAGATTCACGCTCATTCCATTCTTGGTCTTCTTTTTGCCCTTTTATGTCTACTACTTCCACCCGTTTTCCCTCTTCTTCGATTTGCTTTAGAAGTTGATCATACATATTTTCTCTTACAAAATACAAATGATCATCCGCTTTCACTTCTATATACTTGGTCCAATTATCAATTTCGATATATTTGCATTCCTTTTTTTGTTCGCAATATGCAATTGAACTAATGGATGATTTTAATGATAAATTCCCATATAATCTACCTTCATACCATAACAACTGTGGTACTTCGAAATCGTGTGGGAATTTAGGAATAAGAAAAGATAAGTACCCATTACCTAGCTTTCGCTCTAAAGATTCTCTCTTTTTATAGCCTACTAATCTTGGCGAAGGGATAATCTTATATGCATCCGCGATTTCCCGTTGTTCTGTACATATTAATTCAACATACAAGTTCCCTCTTTCATAATAAAGGCGAAACAATACCAATTGTTTTTCTAACTTTTTTTTCTTTAAATCCGCAAATATTCTCTCATTTTTTTTGTTAGTATATAGTCCTTCAAACAAATATACTTCACCTTCAAATTGCGATTTCAAAATAGAAGGAATTTGTGAAAGACATTGTACAGAAAAAGTATTCTTTTTTTCCTCCTCACCTTCAACGAACTTTCCAAGAAATCTCATGTGATACATCCGCTTTATAAAACTTGGATGGAGAGCTTTATGTAGCTTCAATATACTCACCTTCTTTTTTTCATACTGTTCTTATTATATGAACTGTAAAAGAAAACTAGAAACAAAAAAACCTGACCTACACCGTCAGGTTACAAAAGTAAAACTTATATTAGTGAGAAGGGAAAGCTTTTTTCTCTTGCATAATCGCATTGTGAGCAATTTTCATTTTAGCAAGTACGTATCGTAGTTTATCCTCGGCATTTTCATCTTTATTATGTTGCAGGCTTGCTAAAGTCTCCACAGAACCAGCTAAATTCTCAATCGCTCCACGTAGTTCGGGATGATGATTAAAAAATGATTCTTGTACTAATACTTTTCGTAAATCACTTGCCAATTCCATAATTCTTAAGAGTTGTTCTTTTTCTTCCATTCTCATCCCTCCTAAACATCTTATATATTAGATATTCTGTAAATAAAATAAAATTCCTTGTATGCAAAGAAAAAAGTCCTCCAGGAGGACTTTTTTACATTTTTATATTACCTGTTACAAGCATATAAAGCGATATTACTGCTGCAACCACGATTACAACCATGACATATCTCTCCATGCCAGAAAAACAGCGATTTCCTTTTTCTTTTCGAGCAAACATATAAACAACAAGTCCAATACCATATACGATTGAGACAAGTAATAAGTTTTTTAAGCCTGCTGCATAAATCAACCATACGGAATACAATGAGGCAATTAAAGCAAGCATTCCATTTTTTAGCCTCGCACGTTTCAGTTCCTTCGTTACAACTAATTTCAACTGATAAAGTGCTGATAATAAGTACGGAAGTAAAATAGATGTAGACGCGATAAAATACATCATTTGATACGTTGATTCCGAAAACAAAACGATAATAAACAATGTTTGTGCGACACCATTTGAAATCCATAATGCAATATGTGGTGTCTGCTTTTTATTTGTCTTCGTAAAGGCTTTCGGAAATACGCCATCTTTCCCTGCTACGTGAGAAATTTCAGAAACGAGTAAGAACCATCCAATTAATGTCCCAACAAGTGAAGCAACCAATCCGATATTAATGGCAAATGCTCCCCATGGTCCAACAACATGCTCTAATACATGGCCCATTGACGGCGTTTCTAACAGAGAAAGCTCTTGTCTTGTCATTGCCCCCATAGAAAGGACTGAGATTAAAATATAGATGGACATAACTAAAATTAATCCAACAACCGTTGCTTTTCCAACATCACGGCTGTTTTTTGCTCTTCCAGATAATACGACTGCTCCTTCCACACCGATAAATACCCAAAGTGTAACAAGCATCGTATTTTTCACTTGACCAAGGACAGAAGAAATAGAAACGGTTCCCTCACCCCAAAAATCATGTGTAAATGTATCCCAGCGAAACGCTGTAACCATAACTGCAATAAATAATAAAATCGGAACTAGTTTTCCAATTGTTGCAACAAAGTTCATAATAGACGCTTCACGAATTCCAATTAAAATAAGGAAGTGCAGCGTCCATAATAAAAGAGATGCACCAACGATGGAGGCAACGTTGTTTCCTCCTTTAAAAATAGGGAAAAAATATCCAAGTGTACTAAACAATAACATAATCGTAGCTACGTTTCCTAAAATCCCTGCAAGCCAATATCCCCATGCACTGTTAAAACCAACATATTCACCAAATCCTGTGCGTGCGTAACTATAAATTCCGCCTTCAAGCTCTGGTTTTTGTCTTGCTAACGTTTGGTATACAAGTGCAAGTGGAATCATTCCCATTGCTGTAATACACCATCCAATTATCGTTGCGCCACTATTTGCGCCTACTGCTAAATCATGCGGTAAACTAAAAACACCACCGCCAACCATTGTTCCTACTACTAATGCGATTAATGGAAAAAATCCTAATTTCTTTTCTATTGGTACCACCCCATCTGTCATTCTAGGTGTTATGTTCATCCGTTCAACTATTAAAGTCACCTTTTTCTCTAATAGATGTTTCTATTATATTTTTTCAGGAAAACATTACTTATTCTAAAAGAAAATGAGCAAAAAGGGAATACTTTTTTGAAAAATTGTATAAGTATGCACAAAAAAACCGTTCATTTTATTATGAACGGTCGATTTCCAGTCATTAAATTGTATATTTTTTGCAAATATTAATGAATCAATCCCTCTTTTTCTAAAAATTGTTTCGCTACTCTTTCTGCACTTTTACCATTTACATTTACTTCATAATTCATTTTTCTCATATCTTCATCTGATATTTTCCCAGCAAGTTTATTTAATGTCTGTTCAAGTTCAGGATATTTATCAAGCGTTTCTTTTCTTAATAAAGGAGCTCCTTGGTAAGGTGGGAATAACCCTTTATCATCTTCTAGTACTTGGAGGCCATATTGTTCAAGTTCGCTGTCAGTAGAATAAGCATCAATAACAGTAACCTCCCCCGACTCAATTGCACCATATCGTAACTTCGGCTCCATTGTTGTTACGTTTGCAATCTGGAAATTATACAATTTTTGCATCCCTTTATAGCCGTCTTCCCGATCTGCAAACTCTAACGTAAATCCAGCCTTAACATTTGCTGCAACATTTCGTAAATCTGAGATTGTTTTCACATTATACTGCTCTGCAACTTTTCTTGGCATTGCAAGTGCATATGTATTGTTATATTCCATCGGCTTTAGCATCACCATATGATATTTCTTTTCCATCCCTAGACGTGCTTGTTCATATACTTCTTTACGATTTGTACTTTTTGGGTCTTCTTTTACAAAAGTAGATAAAGCAGTCCCTGAAAATTCAGGATACATATCAATTTCCCCTGATTTTAAAGCTTCAAAAACAAATGCTGTTTTCCCAAGTCCTGGTTTCAATTCTACATCTAAATCAGTATCTTGCTCGATCAGCTGCTTATACATTTGAATTAAAATTTCTGGTTCAGCTCCCAGCTTTCCAGCAATCACAATATCTTTCTTTTGCGTATTCCATAGAAATGGTGCAGCTATAACAACTACAATGATACATATTGCCGATATAATTCGCTTAGGAGAGCGTCCAGTGCTTTCAAACATCCGAAGTACTCCGTCAAAGAATAAAGCTAACAATGCGGCTGGTACAGCCCCTAATACGATAAGAGCATGGTCATTTCGATCTATACCGAGTAAAATAAGTTTTCCAAGCCCTCCAGCTCCTATTAAAGCAGCTAACGTAGCTGTTCCGACAATCAATACCATTGCCGTACGAATTCCAGCCATTATAATTGGCAATGCAAGAGGAAGTTCTACTCTCCATAATCTTCTAAAGCTATTCATTCCCATCGCTCTGGCTGCTTCAATAAGCGATGCATCTAACTTACGGATTCCCGTATATGTATTTCGTAAAATTGGCAATAACGCATACACAACTAGCGCGATAATTGCTGGCACCTTTCCAATACCAACAAGCGGAATTAAAAGCCCTAGTAAAGCCAATGAGGGAATTGTTTGCATAACAGCAGATGTGCCTATAATAAACTCAGCAATTCGCTCTCTTCTCGTTAACAAAATACCGAGTGGAACTGCAATCATCACCGCAAAGAATAAAGAAATAAGTGAAATTTGTAAGTGCTCAATCAGCGCACTAAGTAATTCTAATTTTCGTTCCTGAAACGTTTGTAATAATGCAGACACGGTTTACCCCCTCTCCTTCATTTGTCCAGCCAAATATGCCACAATATGACGGCTCGTTAATGTCCCCACGTATTGCCCCTCTCTTTCAATCGGGATTGCCTCTTCTGCTTCCAAACGAATCAACGCCTCTTGTAGTGAAGCATGCAGAGATAGAGGTAAAACATCATTGTCTACTTTTCTATCACTCGCAAGTGGCAACACATCTTCAATGCTCTTCCCTTCATACCAAGGGCGAACACGATTTCCAATAAATTCTTCTACAAAATCATTTACTGGGTTATGTATGATTCCTTCCGGTGTATCTAATTGAACGATTTTTCCTTTTCTCATCACGCAAATACGATCACCAAGTGTTAACGCTTCTTGCATATCATGTGTCACGAACACGATTGTTTTTTGAATTTTTTTCTGTAATTCTACAATATCCTTTTGCAACTGTTCTCGGCTTAATGGATCTAGCGCGCTAAATGGTTCATCCATGAGAACGATTTTCGGGTTAGCAGCCAGTGCTCTTACCACTCCCACACGTTGCTTCTGTCCACCAGATAATTCATCAGGCATACGATTTCGATATACATCTGGATCTAATCCAACCATATCAAGTAACTCATCCACACGCTCTTGAACTTTTTCTTTACTCCATTTTCTCATTTCAGGTACAATCGCAATATTTTCAGCAATTGTCATATGAGGAAACAATGCAATTTGTTGCAGAACGTACCCGATATCCCAACGCAATTCATGAATATTGTAATCTTGGATGTCTTTTCCATCGATAGAGATGGAACCTTCTGTCGTTTCAATTAAACGATTAATCATTTTCATCGTTGTTGTTTTTCCGCAACCACTCGGACCGATAAGGACAAAAAACTCTCCTTTTTTAATTTCTAAATGTAATGAATCTACTGCTTTTGTACCATCTTCATATGCTTTTGACACATGATTAAATCGAATCACAAATACAACTCCCTTATTATTGTTTCTTTCATTCTGATAGAATCTTTCCTTCTTTTCAAATGATACGCTTTTTATTCACGAAAAAAGAGCCCTTACTTGAGCTCTAATGATCGAATAATACTGTTTTAATAATTGCTGCATATTCACGTATATATGCTTTCTTCTCTGAACGCCTTGGTGTTGGTGCCGCGAGTGACTCCATCTGCATTCCTAAACGCTTAGCAATAATTTTTGTTCGATATAGATGATATGTATTACTCACAACTACCGCGTGCATTACATGATATAAATCCATGCTAAACTTTAGATTTTCATAAGTACTTGTCGAACGATCCTCAATGAAAATACGATTCTCTTCAATTCCATGCTTTATTAAATAATTTCGCATGCTATGTGCTTCAGGAATGTCCTCATCTTCACCTTGTCCTCCAGATACAATTACTTTTGTTTCCGGATGAGAATTTAAATACATTAAGGCTACATCCAGTCGATTTTGAAGAGATAAAGAAGGTTTATCCCCAAATAATTTTGCACCTAAAATTAATACATATGGAGCGTTATCACTTAACTTTTCACAAGCAACTTTTTTCATTCGATATGTCATATACATTATGCATAATGGTGGAAATAATAAAATAACAAGTAGTATCCATTTGTTCATATATAAGCTTACACTCCCTTTCTTTATATTATATAGAAAAAGAAAGGGAGACAGAAGTATTTTTTAGTGACTACGTTGTCCTGCGTTTTGAGCATTACGCCCTTTTTTAGAAGATGTATGACACTGAGTTTGATTTCCTTTATGTTTCGCTGATCCTAACGCTTTCGTTTTTCCCATTTTGTTTCACATCCTCTTTTTATATGGTTCCTTTATAGATTTTGTATTTTCTCTCTCGTCATACAATGGATTTATTGGAAGTTTCTCCTTATTTCAAGAGTATTTTTTATTTTTGGGATATCAAGATAAAGTGAAACTTTAATCAGTGGGGTTTTCTTTCCCACACTGATTATTAGCCCTCACCAATCGGACTTTTACGGGCAGTTGATCTCCCACCTAACATCCTTGTTTCTCTCTGCATCTTGAGGTGAGGATATTCCTTCCCGTTTATTCGGGATAAAAGGTTACATTTAGTGTATTCATTACATGCTTATAATTTAATATATATTAAATACAATAAGAATATTGTAATATAGTGAAAAGGAGATGATTTTATGTTGAAAATAGGACAAAACAAAGTACGTTTAATTTCAGGAATTAGCTTATTAATATTGGTTATGACTAATTCTTTTATAAAAAGTGATTCTTGGGTCATTTGTATAGATGTCATTTTAGTCTTGGTTAACTTATTTCTATTTATTATTTCTAGAGATATAACAAAAGCCGATTTACTTAGAAAAAAAGGTAAGTTAAATGAAATGAAATAATTTTGTGTTATTTTTAAGGATGAAAAGAGAAAGTAAATTTTTATTCAAAAGTTTTTATTTCTTTTAAGAATACATGAGATTCTGTAACTTTGATTCAAACTATGTATTATAATGAAATATGCGATAAAACCTATATCTAAAAAGGGGGCGATTCTATTATGTATAAACTCAAAACAACAGAAACCAACAATAGTGTAATCGAGTTTATTGAAAATGTTGACAGCCTAAAAAAACGAGAAGACGCATATCAGTTATTAGATATCTTTACTGAAACAACAGGTTATCCAGCAAAGATGTGGGGACCAAGCATAATTGGATTTGGTACATACCACTATAAATATGCATCTGGTCATGAAGGAGATGCACCATTAGTAGGCTTTTCCCCTCGTAAAGCCAAGATTAGTTTATATTTTGCGACGGGTGACCCTAAGCGAGAAGAATTATTAAAAGACTTTGGAAAACATACATCTGGAAAAGCGTGTATATACATTAATAAAGTAGCAGATATTGATCTTAATGTTCTAAAAGCATTAATTAAACAATCTGTCGGTTTTTTACAAGAAACGTATCCAGATCGTTAATATGTGTATAGCAATTAAACGAATGAAGCAACAGGTGTTTTGAATACAAGTCAAAAAAATACCGCTTAAATAGAAAGTGGCAAATTTAACTTATTAGGAATATCAGCTTTAAAATGCGGAGTATGTTGTATAGAAAAAGAATATCCTTCTTGAACAAACGATAGTTCATTCTTACTAAACTGACAAGGTACATCATTTTGTCTTAGATGATTCTGAACCTTTTGTATGAAGTGTAGACTTGGTGTTCCAAATGAAACATGTATCTTTGGAGGCAAAGCTTTCATTGCAATTGGAATCCAAGTTCTCCCCTTCCAACTTGCAACAATATGGGCTGTGCCACCAATCATAAAGTTGAAAATCCCACCATCTTCAAATGTTTTCATGCATAAATTAGATTTTAGCCATTCTCTAAATATAGGTACATTTTCAACTGGGCAACCTATTTCTCTCATATAAAGAATGTTTAAAGGTGTATGTGGAACTAGAACACCTTCATCAATATATTTATGTGCAATAATCTCTAGAAGATTTCCATCCCCATCGCGAAAATATAAATTTAATCGATTATCCTCTTCATCAATGTCATGACCGTCTTCCCATTTTACAATAAGCAAACCAGATTCCTGAATCCGTTTTGCTGCTTCATAAAATTTTGAAAATGGTACTTGAAAAGCAAAATGAGCAGGTGAAATTGGCTCATATGCTTCTTCAAAAGATAAAGTTACATGTGGCGCTAATCGAAAACTTATCTGTTTATCCGTTTTTAATAAAATTGGGATCCCGAGGCGTTCTCCATATACTTGTTCTACGCCTTGAATAGATACTGTCTGTAATCTCAGCTCTGAAAAATGTGTAATCATCCTTATTCACCACCTTAATTTCCATACATAAAATCAATTTTATTAAAAATTCTTCTATTTATATCACTATTCTGTGGACCTTATTGATTGAAATCGTTTTCACAAAGGTGCTAGAGGCAATGAATAATAGAACATTGCCCTCTAAAAAATTATCACTCCACCCCTAATTGCTTTTTCACTTCTTTATACACGCTCATATATGCTTTTAACTCTTTGAAAAGATCATGAATTAATGGTTTTGCATCTTCACTAAGTTCACCATCTTGTACGTATAAACCGTCTAGTACAACTTGTTTTGGAATCGCATTTGCATATACGCCTCGCGCGACAATCCGCATGCTATTAAGCGCGTTTATACCGCCTTTTCCGCCGCCTGCAACCGCCAATAAAGCAACTGGTTTATGGACAAATTCACTGCTACTTAAGAAATCTAATGCATTTTTGAGCGCACCACTCATCGCATTATGATATTCAGGTGTGCAAAGGACAACACCATCAGCTTCTTTCACTATTGTTTTTAATTTAGTTACCGCTTCTAGTTCACGTTGTGATTCTTCACCGTTATATAAAGGCAATTGTTCTGTTGCTAAATCATATAACTCTCCTTCAAATTGTTCTGCAATATATTTTGCAATGACACGTGTTCTACCAAATTTACGTGGTGTTCCGTTAATTACAACTAATTTCATGTTTATTTCTCCCCTTTGTTTTAAGTTCTACCTCTATACTATCAGAAAATTCTACACAAAAAACAGTAAAAAGAGGGAAAAGCTTTGAGAAAATAGTATGAGAAATACAAAAAGAACTCATACTTTCGTATGAGTTCCTGATATATCAATTAATCATTCTTTACAACAGCGTGTCCGCCGAACTGATTTCGAAGTGCTGAAACAACTATAGTCGCTTCTGAACTACTAGTAACTTCAGCTAATTCCGTAATTGATTTATGTACAACATCTTGCGGATGTTTAATAATATGTTCAGCAATACTTCGAAGCTTCAGTGATAAACCATTTAATGAAGCCCGAATCTTTCCTATTCCACTTTTTGTACCAGACATGATGTATCTTCCCCTTCCATAGTAGCTCTATCGTACCTAATTATCGAAAGAAGAAAAATCTTTATTGGATATTGTTATGTATTTTATATGCTTTTGTATATTTTGCAGTGACATCTTTATACCGTAATAATCCTGTTCTTATATTGACTTCTACCTCTTCATCAATATATGTAGTACGGAATGTTATCGTTTCATTTTGCATGCGACTAGGCAAAATTTTAAACTTATATAATACTCCGTAACGTTTTGGAATCGTAACATAGAATTGGTTATTTGAACTTGTAATCTGAAGCGCTTCATTGTTTTCTGTTATGTATTCTCCTACACATTCGGATAGATTTAAACAATTTTGTTCATACGAGCGTATAGCTACTTGCACCTCAACATCTTCCTATACAACACCATTTTTTACAGCATACAAAGCCGCTTGCGTCCGATCATCTACTTCTAATTTAGCAAGTACATTTGAAACATGTGTTTTAACTGTCTGTTCTGTAATATGAAGCTCTGCTGCAATTTCTTTATTACTTCTTCCTTTCGCAATTTCACGCAGTACTTCTTTTTCCCTTTTTGTCAGCATAGAAAAACTATCTTTTTTTTCCTCTTTCACTGCCGGTCGTCCTAACAAAGCAGGCGTTACTTTCGGATGGAAATTTGCATTGCCTTGATGTACAGCAATAATAGAAGCAACAAGTTGATCTGGCTGTACTTCTTTTAGTTGATAACCATCCGCACCAGCTTCCATCGCTGGAAGAACGTAATCTTGCTCTGAAAAACTGCTTAACATAAGGATTTTAATTGTCGCATCATATTGCTTCAATCTTTTTGTCGCTTCAATTCCATCCATTTTCGGCATTGATAAATCCATTAATACTACATCTGGCCTTTCTTTTCGAACAAACGCTAACGCCTCTTCCCCATTCTCTGCTTCTCCTATAATTTCAAATTCCTCTTTCGTTTTTAAGAAGAATACAAGTCCCCTTCGCACAATATGATGATCCTCTACAAGTAATAATTTAATTTTCAATGTGTTTCTCCCTTTCAAACCGGTAATTGAATCTCAATCTTTGTCCCCTGTCCCGGTTTCGTTCTTATTCGAAATGTTCCTTTCATCAATTCAATTCGTTCTTTCATACTTTTTAAACCAAGTGCTGAATCTCTCACTGTTTCTCTAATAAACCCAATGCCGTCATCTTCAATTTGAAAGTTCAACTTATTATTTTCTGTTTTCAAGCTAACAGATACTCTCTCACATGAAGCATGTTTTTTACAATTATGTAAGGCTTCCTGACTCACACGCCACAGTACTTCTTCTATTTCATCACCAATTGAAATAACTCCATCAATTCGAATTGCTACTTGAATACCTAATAGCCTTCCGTAATTCTGTACTGCTTCTGCAAGCCCTTTTTCTAATCCTTCTGGCCGTAATTGCCAAATTAATAATGTCATCTCTTGCAGCGCTTCTTGCGATAATTCCCCTATGTAACGGAGCATCTCTTGTAATTCTTTGTCCTTTGCCATATCAAGAGTACCTCTAGCAGTTAACATAATAGAAAATAGCAATTGTTTCACCGAATCGTGTAAATCACGTGCGAGTCGATTTCTCTCCGCTACAATTACATATTTGCGCTCTTTCTCAACTAGCCTAATTCGTTGTATCGTTGTTCCAATTTGGAATGCAATCGCCTCTAATAACGCTAGTTCTTCTTCTGAAAAATGTGTTTTATGAGGTGAAGCAACATTTAATAAACCGAACTTCTCGCTGCCAGCACGAAGAGGAATCGTCGCATGGTGTGTAATCTCTTCGGTCTCTCCCCAATTATATTCAATAGCATCTTCAATTCGTTTACACTCAATGATATTTGTTGCCTTTTCTAAACGTCCATTTACGAATCGATTCACGCACCAACAATCTCCTTCACACATCGGCTTCTTTTCCCGCCATGTGAGTGCTGGTGGCAAATTCCTATCAACAAGCATACGATGCGTTCCTTTTTCATCAATAAAAAAAATCCAACCTGTTTGTAAATTCATAACTTGCAATAATGTATGTAATACTTTTTCCAACATTTCCTGTAAATCAGTTGCCTCATTTAACAACTCTGCAATTTCTTTTAACGCCTCTAACCGGCGCATTTGCTTTTCATCATAATTCATGTTCATCACCAACTACCATTATAACATTAAGAAATTTCTAAATACTATAAATTAAAAAAGAAGCTGAATGTATCAGCTTCTTTACTCTATATCAATAACTTTTCGATTTGTTGTATTTGTTTACTAATCTTGCAGTTCCGAACGACCAAGAGCCGTCTAAGTATTGTTCCATTCCTTTTATCCCGCATTTTTGTTTCTCTTCACTGCACTTCGGCATGTAAACAAGACTTAAAGTGTCCAATTGCAAACTCATGTCCTTGTTCATTAAAAGAAGCCACTGCTTTTTCATGTACAACGATGTGAAATCCTTTATTATAGGCATCCACTGCTGTATGTAGAACACAAATATCCGTACATACACCAACAAGGTGGACTTCTTGTATTCCTCTTTCTCTTAGTTTCATTTCTAAGTCCGTTCCAGCAAAAGCACTATAACGTGTTTTGTCCATATAGTATACATTCTCATTGTCTTGATATTTTTCATACACCTTTTGTAACTCTCCGTATAAATCTCTTCCTTTTGTTCCCGCTATATTATGTGGTGGAAATAATTGTGTCTCAGGATGATAGGAATCATTCTTTTCATGTTTATCAATGGCAAACACAACATAATCTCCGTTTTCAATATACTGCTTCGTAATCGCTACAAGATGCTGTTCAATATCTTGTCCCGGCTTTCCACACGTTAAAGCACCATCTTCTGCTACAAAATCATATGTATAATCAATATTTATAAGAGCACGTTTCATCACTCATTCTCCTCCCTACTCGTTTCACGCTAAACAATAGAAAACGTGTTTTTACGACGCGATATATTTTATTCGACATTTTCAAACAAATCCCTACGAAACATTTATATTTAAAGTATAGGTATATATATTATCGCTTTCATTTGATTTGGATATATTGATTGCAATACATCGGTAATTTCAAAATCTGGTCCTTCTCTTCTTTCATAATTCGAGTTTGGTAGCCATGTACCATAAATATACCTTCTCGTATTTTGAACTAAATCAGTCGAACCATTTACTTTGAATTCAGCATATTTACCTTCTGGAATTTCAAAATTAACAAACCCATCGTCTAATTCTGCAGCACTCCCCTGTACTTCTTCTCCAATAATGAACGAAAAATTACCATCATCATGAAAATTACATGCGATACCATATGACATATTAGGTGCAATTTTCTCAAGAATCCTCAAATAATATTCATTACTTCCAAAGTCAAAATAAAATTTTGGAATTTCCTCAAAGTATTTTTCATTGTTTAGATTAGTTTTATATTCAAAACCGATAATATCCCTTTTGCTTAATTGTACAATATTAGGTTTATTCATAATCAAGTCTCCCTTCATCTCCTTTTTATAGTCAAAAAAATTCATTTTAGCTTGTAAATGTAAAGCGATTTCTGACTTTCGATATTTAGCAGGAGTCATTCCAAAATAATTTACAAATGCTCGTGTAAATGCCTCTTGTGAGTTATATTGAAAATCAATCGCAATTTCTAATATATTCTTTCTTGTTTCCCTTAATGAAATGGCAGCTTCAGATAGCCTTCTATTTCTTATATATTCTTGTACAGAAAAACCTGTAATCGCTTGAAACAGCCTTTGAAAATGAAACGGAGAAAAACAAGATTGCGAAGAAACTTCAACAACATTAAGTCTGTCCTGTAGATTGCTTTCAATAAATTCAATAGAGTTTTGGATTTTTTCGAAATAATCCATCTTCACTCCCCCCTCTTTTAATCTATTTTATATTTTCATCAAAATATTTTTTGATAATTTGTGCTAATTCTTATTGTAACTTATTCAAATTCTTCTTAATGTGTATTTATAAAAAGATAAATTGAAACTTTAATCAGTGGGGGATTCTCCATCCTCCATTAATTATTTCCCCTCACCAATCGGGCTTTTATGGGCAGTTACTCTCCCACCTAATTTCTTTATTTTCACCGAATTTTGAGGTGGGAGTCTTACTGCCCGCAAATGGTAGAATCGGAATAAAAACCAAAAAGGTACATCACTCTTTATCGTGATGTACCTTTCCCTCTCTAACATAACAGAGTATTACCTTTTTAATGTGCAGGTTTATTTTCAAATTTAGCCTGTACAAAGTTAATAACTTTTCCCGCTGGATCATTATTTTCAAATTGAACTGCAGTTATTGTATGATACCCTGTCTCTAACGTTTTTTGCTTTAATTCTACTGTTGTCTGCGTCATGCTAGTAACATGATGTTTATCTTCAAATATATTATCTACGAATACGAATGTTTCTTTATCATTTTGAAAATCAGCAAGTTCTAATTCAACTTGCTGAATTAGAGTATCCTTCTTTACAAATACAGTTGGTATCTTCCCATCTTCAGAAGTACCATCTGGCGTGATTACTTTTACTTTCCCTTCACCAATTGGCATTGTTCCCTCTGGAAAAGGAGTCACACTCTCATCACTTGCATTTACAACTTGTTCTTCTTTTACTGGCTGAGTTTCTTCTTTTCCATTCGGGACACCACACCCCACTAGTAACAAAGCAGACAATCCAGTGATTATGAATTTCTTCAAAATTCATCCCCCCTGTAAATTTATTCTTTATTTATTATACAGAAATAATTATCTGTTCTAAGTTCAGTTTTTTAAACTTCCGTGAACAAACATTCTGTTCATCATTACTGTACCATACTTTCTTTTTTAACATCATTAATTTTTTCAAGAAATAATTAGAAATTCCTTCTTACTCTCCATTTTAGCCCATTATCACTAAAAAATATTCTCCTCTAGAAAAATTAGAAAAAGACATTGATACATCCAATGTCTTTTTCTAATTTTTTACATAACATCCTACAAAATAAACTTTGTAATATCTTTTACTTCTTTTCGAGCAAGTTTCTTCGGTTTATCTTTTGGATACCCTAGCGAAATTACCATATTAATTTGTTTCTCAGGCTCAATCTGTAAATATTGTCGCAGTTCATTTTGAGCTAATAACACCGGCCCTGTCATCGGGCAGGTCCCAAGACCTCTTGCATATGCTGCTAACATTAAATTTTGCGCAGCTAAACAACTACTCTTAATCCCCTCTTCTTCCCATACTGAATCTGGAACGAAATCAATTGGATCAAATATCTTTTCACGAAACTTTGACTCATATGGTGTAGCTAAACATACGATTAAAACCGGTGCATCAGAAAAAGCAGTTGCATATGGTCCAAACGAACGCGTAAGTAATTTGCCTGCTTTTTCTTCTCCTTTTTCCGTTGCTTTTTCAGCCAATTTATGTAAAGCATCCCATGTCATTTGCTCAATTTCTTTAATTTTATCCCGATTCATAATAACAATAAATTCCCACGTTTGTGAGTTCGTATCGCTTGGAGCATAACGAGCACAATCAATAATTTCCTCTATGTCACCAATAGATACTTCTTGTTCTGTAAACTTCCGAACACTGCGTCGTCCGTGAATTACTTCTTTAAATGCTTCATAATTCATATACATAAAATCCCCTTTTATAACGTTTTCAAAAATTGTCCTATGCTTATAATTATATCACGAAAAAAAGCTGGAGGAATACCAGCTTCATTTTCCTTGCGCATTCAATTTATTACTTTAAAGGTAGCGATGCTTTCTTCATAAGCTTCTTGTAACTTCCTTGTAACAGGTCCCCGTTCACCATTACCAAATGATTCGTCTCCAATTTGAATGACAGGGAGTATTTCAAGGGGTGTTGCTGTAAAGAAGCATTCATCTGCCTCGTATACTTCTTGTAATGAAAACCCTCGCTCTTCTACTTCAATATGTAGAGCTGTTGCTAATGAAATGACATGATGACGAGTAATTCCATGTAAAATAAGTTGATCCGCTGGGTGCGTAATCACTTTATTATTTTTTATAATAAAGAAATTCGAATGGCATCCTTCTGTTACAATTCCATCTCGAACTAATATCGCTTCTTGATACCCTTCTTCATTAATTTTATTCTTAATCATAATATTAGGAAGAAGATTTAAAGATTTGATATGGCAAAACTTCCAGCGAATATCCTCTTCCACTGTTACTTTTATTCCCTTTTCCATTAAAGATAGCGGTCTCGGGAATGAAACAATGTTTGCAAAACAAGTTGGCTCTAGATTTGATTCATATACATGATTTCGTGGCTGCATGCCTCTTGAAATTTGAATATACACATTCCCATCCTCTTGAAATTGATTTTTCTCAATTAATTGCTGAAGTTGTTCAATTAATTCTTCTTTTGTAAAAGGTGGAACAAGATGAATTTCCTTCATAGATTTAAAGAATCTTTCTAAGTGTAAATCTAGTAGGTGAGGTTTCCCATTATATAAACGAAACACTTCATATATACCATCACCAAATTGTAAACCTCGCTCTTCTAATGCAACCATTGGCTGTTCTTCCTTCATATTCACAATTCTTCCATTAAACAAAATCCAATCTTTATGAACACCTGTTGCCATATTACCACTCCTTTCCTAATAATTATTTTCATTTTACAACTTATTTGCACTTAATAGTGATGATTTTTCAGTTATTTAAGAATATAAAAACACATCACAATTTAATAGTGATGTGTTTTTATAGGTTATTTACTTATTTCAGAAAGTATTTTTCAATATCATCCAACATAAGATTTGCCGCTTTAATGCCGCCTGCTGTATTCCAAATAACTTCATCTACTTCGAATACTTTATTATTTTTGGAAGCTTGTAGCTGTTTAAAGAGTGGGTCTTCTGTCCATTCTTTCGCTATCGTATTTCCTTCATTATTTTTATTAGCATCTTTATCAGATGTGAAATAGAATAAGTAGTCTCCATCCATATTTGGAATTTGCTCTTTTGTAACACCTTTTATCGCAAAATCATCCTTATCTTGAAGTGTTGGCCTCTTAAATCCGATATCTTGCAAAACAACACCAGAGAATGAATTCTTTTGATAAATACGAACATCACCTGGAACGAAACGAATGATAGAAACTTTAGATACTATTTTATCTCCTAGTTTCTCTTTTATCGCTTCAATACGTTTCTTATAATCATCCAGCGCTTTTTGACCTTCTTTTTCTTTATTTACGGCTTTTGTGTATAACGTAAAGTTTTCTTTCCAATCCCCGCGTAGTGCTTCAGCATAAACAGTAGGTGCAATCTCTTTTAATTGTTCATATACTTTTTCATGACGCATCTTATTCCCAATAATTAAATCAGGCTTTAATTTCATAATCGCCTCTAAATTAACGTCGCGCTCAGTTCCTACAACTTTTGTATCTTTCAATTCTTTTGCTAAATGCGGATACCATTCTTCACCAGCTCTTGGTTTTGTAGAACCAACCGGTGTAACTCCTACCGCTAAAAGTGCCTCGGCACCTTCATTTGTTAGGACAACGACTCTTTTAGGTATTCCTTTAATCGTTGTTTCCCCCATCGCATGCTTAATTACATACGATTCTTTTCCTTCTGCTGCTGTATTCGTTTCTTTCTTCTCTTCTTTGCCACATCCTGCAATCATAACCGTTAACATTACAATGCAGAGAATAAAGATATTTTTAGTTCGGGTCATATGTCCTCCTAGATGAAATTGATTATCATTAACATTTTAAAGATTAATGTATTGACTAAAAGTTGTCAATATATTTTTAAATTTTTTCTAGAATATGTTCTCTCAACTATTCCAACATGGATACAATTTCATCCTACCGATAAACATGGAAAATGAACAGGCATACAAAAGTAATTGTCACTTCAATCAATGCATAACACATGTTTTGACTTGCCCTTTTCAACACGAATTGCATAGCTATTACAATGATAAGTCCAATTAGCATGTTTATAATTTTAATATATTATTTCCTCACAAAAAGCCCTCCCTCTAAGTTCTTCTGTTTGCAAGACATTCAAGGCAGGGTGTCATTCAATTCTATTGTTAATCTTTTATATTTTAATATTGATCATATTTGATATAAGATGGATCATTATATATCCACTGATTTCCTCCTAGGTTTAGCCAACTGTTTTGGTTTGCGTATACTAAATAGGATTCTGGAGAATTTAACTGACGAATCACTGAAGACGATGTTGATGGACCGCTTCTTAAATTCACATTCGTCCCTCGAATATTCGCCACTCCAATCGGACTTCCATCACTATTTCCGTATTTCACATAATCAATATACGATGGATCATTATATATCCATTGGCCTGCCCCTAAATCTAGCCAACCGTTACTTTCCTGATAAACTACATACGATTCTGGAGAATTTAACTGACGAATCACTGAGGATGATGTTGATGGGCCGCTTCTTAAATTCACGTTCTTTCCTCGAATATATGCTACACCTTTTGTTTGAGGAGCTGGACTTGGCGGTTCTGGATTTGGTGGGTTTGGATTTGCCGTTAATCCTAAGATTACAGCAATTCCTCTTGCATATGCTTGGCATAAATCTTCTATAAACTGCGGATTTTTCAATAAATTCGCATCAAATGTTGTATCAATAAAAGCTGTTTCTGTTAATAAAGCATCCATAGCTGTTTCCCTTAGTACTGCATAATTGGCCTTTTTTGCACCACGATCACGCAAACCGTATTTCGTTAAAACAGGATTAACTGCCACATGCATCTTTTGTTGCTTGGCTGCTGCAGAACTGCTATCTGATAGTCCATTATAAATATAACTTTCAAAACCTGTTCCACCGCCACTATTAATATGAAATGAGATGAAAAAATCTGCTCCGAAAGAATTAGCAATATTTGCACGTTCTGATAATGAGATAAAGACATCACTATCGCGCGTCATCTTAATATTAATTGCATAATTTGCAAGTAAAATATCTCGAACACGCTTAGCAATTTGAAGTGTTAGATTTTTTTCAACCAAACCGTTTCCAACAGCACCGGAATCGTATCCGCCATGACCTGCATCTATAACTAGCTTCATATACCATTTCCTTTCTATATTTAATAGAGCTTATATTTATGCTCGTCCTATTTTATGTACAACATAAAAATTTGGTTACAAAACAAACAAAAAAACCACCTTATGTAAGGCGATTTCCATCATCTCGATTGAGCCAATTTAAAATAAATATGTACGACTGATAATGAACATGCCGTATACAAAACAAACAAAATAGAATAGCCATTCCACTGCCACTATATATTAAGCCAAACTTCAAAAAAATGTTCAACATTGGTGGAAAGTGGATTGCATTTTGTAATACATACAAAGTAAAAAACAGAATAAAAAATACCGGAATGTATTGCCATTCATACGGTTTACGCTTTTTACGCATCATTTTCCGGATGAAAATTTGGCATAGTTCTGCTCCTATAAAACAACTCCCTATTAGTAAAAAACCAGACGTCATCGTCATACATCCACCTGCCTTATATTCATTTCTTTCCTTAGTTAACTTCTTTCCTTTTAGAAGCGTTTTATGTACATTTCACCGTTCCATATAAAGCCGAGTCCCTCTATAAAAGATTTAGCTTGTTTAGTTAGATCCCCTTGTAACACCTTGATATCTTTCATATCGCTACTCTTCATCATTTCTTCAAATGTAAAATAAGTGTTCGTTCCATATCCGTAACCTTGATAATCAAAATGAATTATTAAATTAGATAATATAGCACGCTCACCTTGAACGGTATAATCAATTACACCAATATATGTATCATCAATTTTTATACAATATTGAACTTCCTTTATATTCAAACCATTAGAAGCAAACATTTCTTCAACAACTTTTTTTGTTTCTGTATTCACTTTTTCAAACGTAATCATATTTTGTCCATCCTTTTATTATTATTGTATCAACTACAATACGTATTTATGAAAAAAACCTTAAGATCGTATGCAATCTTAAGGTTTTCTTATTTATCCCACTATTGGTGGGATAATAATTAGTGGCGGATGCCAGTTTCACTTTATACTAAGCTATACGCACGCTTTGTTTCTTCATGAAACTCATTTGTATCATATTTATGCTCAACATAAATTTGGTGCCATACCATAAATGCAAGTACTGTCCAAATTTTACGGCTATAATCGCCTTTATCTGCACAATGTGCTTCCAGTAAGTTTAATACATACTGTTTGTCGATTAAATGCTCTGTTTTGCTTTCTTTAATAATATTAACAGCCCAGTCATGCATTTCATCTTTTAACCAATGACGAATTGGTACAGGGAATCCAAGCTTTTTACGATCTAACACGTGATCTGGAACGATTCCGCGCACTGCTTCACGTAAAATTGCTTTTGTTGTTCCATTTGCGATTTTTAATTCTGTTGGAATTTTAGACGCAACGTCAAACACTTCTTTATCTAAGAATGGCACACGAAGTTCTAATGAATTTGCCATCGTCATTTTATCAGCTTTTAATAAAATGTCGCCGCGTAGCCATGTGAACATATCGATGTATTGCATTTTGCTTACATCATCATAATCTTTAATTTCATTATACAATGGCTTCGTGATATCCATATAGTTAACACTTTCATTGTAATACTTCATTAACTCAGCTTTTTCTTCTTCACGGAAGATTTTCGCATTACCATAGTAGCGTTCTTCAATTGGTGTACATCCACGTTCCAAGAAGCTTTTCCCTTTAAATCCTTCTTTTAATGCTCCACTTAATGCTTTTAAGACACTTTTTCCTGGAGTAGGAATATAAGAGAACATTTTTAACGAGTTTGGTTCACGATAAATATTATATCCGCCAAATAGCTCGTCCGCACCTTCACCAGAAAGAACTACTGTTACATGCTTACGCGCTTCTTTTGCTACAAAGTACAACGGTACAGCAGCTGGATCAGCTAAAGGATCATCCATATGCCAAATAATTTTTGGGAATTCGTTCATGAATTCTTTCGCTGTAATGAAGACACTATGGTTTGTAACGCCTAACTTTTCTGCCGTTTCTTTTGCTACATCAACTTCACTAAAGCCGCGGCGTTCGAAACCAACAGAGAATGTTAGAAGATTTGGATTCATTTCTCTTGCGATAGACGCAATGATAGATGAATCGATACCACCAGATAAGAATGAACCTACTGGTACATCACTACGCATATGAACTTTTACAGAATCATACAATACATCGCGAATCGCTTGAATGTGCTCCTCTTTTGTCGCACTTGAAGCATTGAAATATGGTTTCCAGTAGCGATGAATTTCCATCTCTTTACCGATTTCTTTTACGAAATAATGACCAGGTTCGATTTTATTAATATCAACAGTTAATGTTTCTGGTTCTGGTCCATATTGATACGTAAAGTAATGTTGCAGAGAAGTTGGATTTACCCCTTTATCTTGCATAACATGCATGATACTTTTCTTTTCAGATGCAAAGAATGTTGTATCACCTTGCTGCGCGATATATAGCGGCTTAATACCGAAGTGGTCACGTGCACCGAAAAGTTTCTTTTCTTCACGATCCCAAATCATAAATGCAAACATACCACGTAGGTAATCTACACATTTCTCTTTCATGTGTGCATACAATGCGATAATAACTTCTGTATCAGATTGCGTTGCAAATGTTGCACCTTTTTCAAGTAGCATTTCACGTAATTCTACATAGTTGTAAATTTCACCATTAAAAATAATTACATATCGATCATTTTCATAAGTTAGCGGCTGATGTCCTGCCTCTAAGTCAATGATACTTAAACGGCGGAAGCCAAATTGTACATGTTCATCACGAAAATATCCCTCGTCATCTGGACCACGGTGGAAAATAATCGTATTCATATTTTCAAATTGATGTTTTTCTGTTTCTGAAAACTCTCTAGGGTTTTCACATAAACATCCTACAAAACCACACATACTTCTTACCCTCTTTCAGTTTTCATTCTGTTTCTATACTACTATATCAACCCTATTTATACTAGCATAATCAACTCGATATGGCGATAAAAACTATAAAAAAATCACTCCATTTCACATTTTACCCAATTTTTTTGTGCAAACATGAAAAATAGGCACTCACATTTGCACACATTTGTCATATGATATTGCAAATTGATTTCTAGGAGGCAAAAACATGAGTGATGAAAAAAAAGAATCTTCGTCTCGTCCACCAATTCGTAGTTACTTAAAACAAATTGATGATTTTTTTGAACAAACGCCATTACGTGATGTAATTGCGGATATGAATCACTTTTTTCAAAAAGGAAACCGCTTATTAACATTCCCTGTCGACCTATATGAAACTGGAGAAGAACTGGTCATAAAAGCAGAACTCCCGGGCGTTCAAAAGGAAAAAATCCAAATAGAAATTCAAAGTGAATACTTAAAAATCTCTGTTACTGAAGAAATCATGGAAGAAACAAAAGATGAAGTTTCACATAATTACTATCGCCGTGAGCGATCCATGTCAGGTGCTTCTCGCATGATTAAGCTTCCATATCTAATTAAGAAAAAAAGTGCAAAAGCTTCCTATCAAAACGGTATTTTAGAAATCCGCGCTCAAAAACTTCCACAACAGCACGATATTTTATCCATAGATTAACCATTATATATATATTTTCCATATCCAAAAAGAAGGATGCCCAGCATCCTTCTTTTATTTCAAGAGTCGCTCCATATCACGTAAAATGTCTTCGTATGGTGTCTTACTAATTCCACTGTATTGCTTCATTACTTTTCCTTCTTGATCAACTAGGAAGAACGATGTTCCATGGATGACTTGACCATTTTCCGGTTTATCTACTAACGTTTGGAAATTATCCTTTGCAAATTTTTTCACATCTTCTAATGAGTACCCTGTTAGCAAATTCCAATTTTTCGTATCATCTGTGAACTTTTGTATAAATGCTTTCAAATTCTCTGGTTTATCCACTTCAGGATCTACACTAAACGAAACGAATTGAACATCTAATTTTTTCTCTTTCGCCATCTTTTGTAGCTTTGCCATATTAGCAGTCATTGGTGGACAAACCGTTTGACAATTGGTAAACATAAAGTCAGCCACCCATACTTTCCCTTTTAAATCTTTTGTTCCAAACTTTTTACCATCTTGATTTATGTATTGAAAAGTTTCTAAATCCCAATTTAATGGTTTACGGAGTTTTGATCCTGAGCCGCATCCTGCAAGTATAAAGAAGCAAAAAACAACTATGAGACCAATCAGCTTTTGATAACGCTTCATTTTCAAACCTCTCTTCTCTTTTCTAAATTTATGTATGACATGTTTATCATAACAAAAGTAAACACTATGAGAAAATTGTTTATCCAATTTGTTCACGAAATCGTACGAATTTAGGTATGTTACTTCCTATTTTCGAGCGAATTACTAGACAACTGTTTCATTGTTTACTAAAATTATCTCCTTCCCGTCTCTTTACACAATAATTTTCAATAAGTCACTCGCTTTGTAAAGATATCCACACTATTTTTTACAATTTTTTAATCGTTAATCAATTTCCCTCACTTTTTTCCTTTACAACATTTCGATACAATACAACTACAAAGATTTTAAATGAGGTGATGTTCATGGCAAAGCGCTATGAAAATATGGATAATGTTAGTACAAAAAAACCACTTCGTTCTTTTTTACGTTGGCGTAAAGAACGAAAACAAAACAAAAAAGATTTTTCTTATCTAGTAGAACAATCACCTGTAAAGAGTAGCCAGTTTTTACGAACGAACACTGAAAAAACAACAATTACATGGATAGGTCACTCAACATTCCTTATACAAACAAACGGGCTCAACATTTTAACAGATCCAGTATGGTCAAAGAAAATAAAGCTTGTACCGAGGCTAACGAATCCCGGCCTTACATTACAGGAATTACCTAAGATTGATATTGTCCTCATTTCACACGGTCATTATGACCATTTGGACTTTTCTACACTTCGTCTATTGAATTCAGATGTTCTATACTTAGTACCTACTGGATTAAAAAAGTTATTTACAAGAAAAAAATTTATGCGAGTAGAAGAATATAACTGGTGGGAATTCACAAAAATTAATGATGTAGCATTTCACTTCGTACCGGCGCAGCACTGGACAAGAAGATCATTGTTTGATATGAATACTTCCCACTGGGGTGGATGGGTTATCGATAATAGCACAACAGATGAAACAATTTACTTTTGTGGTGATAGTGGCTATTTCCAAGGGTTTAAAGAAATTGGCAACCGATTTTCTATTGATATCGCCTTAATGCCTATTGGTGCATATGAACCAGAATGGTTTATGAAAGTATCACATGTTTCCCCCGAGGAAGCAGTGCAAGCCTTTTTAGATGTAAAAGCAACGCATTTCATTCCAATGCATTACGGTACATTTGCACTTGCTGATGAGACACCTAGAGAAGCTATTACCCGACTTCGTAACAACTGGAATTTACGTATGTTACCTTGGGAACAACTTCACGTATTATTTCTTGGTCAAACGTATTTTCCAGAAAAAATGCCCTCTGAGGAAAAAGAATCCATAAAGGAACACGCAAAATTATAAATCCCTTTCCCCTTTTATGCATATTATAAACTAAGGCTTTAATGAACTGCTGATTTTCTGTTCATATAAGAACCGATAAAAGGAGAAAGGAATATTAAATGAGGGAGTATTTACAACGACGCTTTATGATTTCAATAAGCGCCATCATCACGATTATCATCGTCTATTACAATCAGTTATAACATCTTAATTAATAGAACTTCTTCCCCACTCCTAAATAGTCTCATTCATTTAAAATGTTGCTGTAGATGAAAAGATAAAAAGAGCTACCCTCAAGTAGCTCTTTTTCTATTCAGCAAAATATGAAAATCCGATTGCCCCTACACCAGTGTGTGTGCTAATTATAGGCGTTGTGTAAAAAATTTCCGTTTGTGTAAATCCACTAATTTTTTCAACTGCTTCTTTCATTTTTTGTGCTAACGGTAATGCTTTCGCATGTGGTACAGCTACCGCCTTTACTGTTTTACCAGCTATATCTTCCTCAAACATTTTTATCAATGTTTTCACAATTTGACCTTTGCTGCGTACCTTCGCAACAGGATTATATACACCATCATCAATACTTGCAATTGGCTTAATGTTTAATAAAGATCCGATCATAGCTGTTCCTTTTCCAATCCGACCGCCTTTTACAAGGTTTTCTAACGTATCAACAACTACAAATAGACGAGTATTTTTACGAACTTCTTCAACACGCTTTAAAATATCCTCCAAAGAACGTTCTTCCTTCGTCATTTTTGCTGCTTCAATTACTTGATACGATAAAGCATGCGTAATAAACAATGAGTCTACCACTGTAACTTTCGTATCTGTCATCGTTGCTGCAGTATTAGCTGTTGCAACTGACCCACTTAAACCATGCGTTAAGTGAATGGAAAGAACTTGGCTACCGTCCTCCCCTAAACGATCATACATTTCAACAAACGATCCGACTGCTGGCTGTGATGTTTTTGGTAATTCTTCTGATTTTTGCATTTCTTCAATAAATTCATCCGGCTGTAAATCTACACGATCTAAGTATGTTTTTCCATTTACAGAAATCGACAATGGAATAACATGAATATCATATTTTTGAATCACATCTTGTGATAAATCCACCGTTGAGTCTGTAACAATTTTAATTTTTTGCATATTTTACTTCTTCCCTTTCCAATACGCTCTCCTTGTTATTATACTAGTATTCACAATGCTTTCAACAGTTTGAAGTGATTTTCGACAAATTTCTTTGACTTTTATGTCTAAAAAGAAAATGACAGAGCTTATTTGCTCTGTCTCTATTTTAGACTATGCATTTTTTTCAAGCGAGTTTGTTTGATATACATTTGAATAATCATTCCACTTTAAGCAACTTTGTAAATATTCGCGAAAAGAGTATGAGAATCTCGGTTGTTTTTGTTTTTGAATTTTAGCAATAAATAGTTGAAGACGTGACTGAATTAGAAATGCTAATGGGTGTTGTGCTTGTAGGACAGGGATTTCAAATATTTTGATACAATTCCCTGTTGAATGAGTGAAATAAAAACTTTTCATAATCACGATATCAATCCTCTTTTTTATTGGATTTATAACTTCAGTATAAACTTACACTAGTGAAAAGTTTGTCTAAATTTCGGAGATTCTATAATTTTTTTCTTCTTTATATTGTATACAGTTATAAGTATAGTATAACAAATAAATAAAAAAAGTGCCTTTATAATGAGGCACTTTTTGATTCTGTATTCATTTCTCTTTTTATTTTCCTCTTATACACAAACTTTGATGCTGTAATACTTAATTCATAAATTACAAGAAGTGGTATCGCTACTGAAAAATCAGAAATAAAGTCTGGCGGTGTAATACAAACAGCAATTACAATTAAAATAAAATACGCATATCTTCTCACCTTTTGTAGTGCTATTGGATTAAGAACACCTATACTAGTTAAAAACATCGTAACGACAGGAAGTTCAAATATCACAGCAAATGGTACTGTCATATTCATCACAAACGAAAAATACTTATCCGTCGTAAACATTGTCTGAAACATATCATCACCAAGACTCATTAAAAATTGCAAAATAAATGGTAAAATCAGAAAATAGCCGAAGCAAAGTCCTCCAATAAATAATAGAAATAATGCCGGGATATACAGAATTGTCATTTTACGCTCATGTTTATGTAGAGCTGGTTTTACAAATAACCAAATTTGTAAAGCTGCAACTGGTATTGTACATACAATTGAAAAGACAGCTGCAATCACAAAATAAATCCATAAAATATCACTTGGACCTAAAACAGTTAATTTCATATTTAAATCTTTTACGATAAAATTATATATTTCTTTCGTAAATGAAAAGCCAATGACAATAAAAATCAGAAACGTCAGCGCTGTTATAATGAGTCGCTTTCTTAACTCTCCAAGATGCTCTATGACACTCATCTCTTGATTGTCCACTCTTATCACCACATTCCCCACTCGCTATATACCATAGAAACAAAATAACCTAGTGAAATTTATTTCTTTTCTTCCGTATCATCATGCAAACCCTTTGCAGACTTTTTAAACTCTTTTAATGTTTCCCCAAAAGCTCGTCCAATTTCAGGTAACTTTTTTGGACCGAAAATAATTAAAGCGAGTACTAAAATTAATATCAAACCCGGAACCCCAATATTTGGCATATGACTTCCCCCTTAATCTCACTTAATTTTATTTTGTCAAAAAATTTTGTAAACGTCAATGCATCTATTAGCTTTTGTCAAAAAAATTCGAAAATATAATCACTTAAACAATTTTCATTTTCTATTTCTTATGTATATGATATGGTAAAGGAAATTACACCTTACTTCATCAAACATGAAAGGAATCAAATTATGACTCAAAAAATAACACGAATGACGCAATTCGTAAAAGAGGAAATTGCCAATGCGATTACCCATGGCATCGGTGCCATTTTAAGCATTCCTGCATTAATAATACTAATTATGCATGCATCAAAGCATGGTACTGTATCTGCTATTGTTGGATTTACAGTTTACGGCGTGAGCATGTTTCTACTATATTTGTTTTCTACGCTATTACATAGCATCCACCACCCGAAAGTAGAAAAATTATTTACGATTTTAGATCACTCGGCCATCTATCTCTTAATTGCCGGCACGTATACACCATTCTTACTAATTACTCTAAGAGGGCCACTCGGCTGGACATTACTTGCAATTATTTGGACACTGGCCATCGGTGGAATTATTTTCAAAATTTTCTTTGTACGCCGTTTTATTAAAATGTCAACACTGTGCTATATCATTATGGGCTGGCTCATTATCGTCGCTATTAAACCACTTTATGAAAATTTAACCGGGCATGGATTTTCACTATTGTTAACCGGTGGGATCCTATATTCAGTAGGGGCTATATTTTTCCTTTGGGAAAAGCTGCCCTTCAACCATGCAATTTGGCACCTTTTTGTATTAGGTGGTAGTGCAATGATGTTCTTCTGCGTCTTGTTTTATGTATTGCCTGTTGCATAAAAAAGTCTCAGCTTTTCAAGCTGAGACTTTTTTTATTACTTATGTAATTGAGCCGCAATAATATCTTTCGTATGCTGCGTTAATTCTTTTATATCCATACTTGCATATTGCTCAGGTGTAATTGGTTTAGAAATGGTTACTGTTGCATGAGCAGGCTTCATGCGATTTCCATTCGCCTCAAACATCTTATATGTTCCGTCTACAGTTACTGGTAAAATAGCTACTCCGGCTTTTACAGCAAGATGAAAACTTCCTGCTTTAAACTCCCCCATTTCGCCCGCCTTACTGCGCGTTCCTTCTGGGAAAATTACGATAGAATGTCCATTCTTTAAAAGTTCAATTCCATCTTTAATAGCTTGGAGCGACTGACGACGATTACTACGATCCATAAACACACAATTCATCAATTCCATCCAAGTTGGTACAATCGGAAATTTTTTAATTTCTGCTTTTGAAACAAACCCAATCGGTTTATTCAAGTACCCAAGTAAAACTGGAATATCCATATCACTTTGATGATTACTTACAACAAGGACCGGTTTATCTTTCGGCACATTTTCAATTCCATTTACTTGTACAGTCGACCCAGCTACACGAACCATTTTCTTACCAAACCAGTTTGTTGTTTTATACACGAGGCGATCTTTCTCTTGTGGCGACATTGTCTGTGCTTTTCGTTTTATACGCCATAATCTCGGTGTAATACCAATTACAATTACAATTAAATAAAAGATTTTAAAAAACGTTTGAATCATATAGAACCCCCACTTATTCTCATTCCGTCCTTCATTATACTAGACAAACGAAGGAAAAAGAAGAAAAAATGTCCAAACGACAAGCGTTTGGACATTTTTGAGTTTTCTATATTAGAAACGTTTTGCTAATTCGCGAGCATTTGCAATTGCCGCTTCTTTAATTTCTGGTGCTTTTTCAGGGTTTGCATTCATACCTTCAACCGCAAGGTAGTCTACATCAGATATACCCATAAATCCTAATACTGCATTTAAGTGCTTGCGGCCAAAGTCCATTGCTGCGTATGGTCCTTCAGAGTAAACGCCACCTGTAGCTTGAATGTGAAGTGCTTTTTTCCCTTCTAGTAAACCAACTGGTCCGTTTTCAGTATATTTAAAAGTTTTACCTGCGATAGACAAGTTATCTAAGTATGCTTTTACTACTGGTGGATAACTAAAGTTCCACATTGGCGTTACAAACACATAACGATCTGCATTCATAAATGTTTCTAAGTTTGTATTCATTGCTGCAATTTTTTGTTGTTGGCTTTCGCTTAACGTTTCAAAGCCTTCACCTGCTGCAAATTTACCCCAAGCTGTAAATACTTCTGCATCAATTGCTGGTACAGCTGTGTTAAATAGATCAATTGTTACCACTTCATCTTGTGGATGTTCATTTTTATATGCTTCGATGAATGATTCCCCTACTGCCATACCGAAAGATGCTTCTGCTGAATTTGGATTTGCTGTAATAAATAGTACTTTTGTCATTTTTATTCTCTCCCTTAATAATTATCTTTAATTTGAGATTTTTAATAAAAAAGTAAATTACTTACCTTATGTAAGTATAATACAAAAACATTCTTTTTCTGTCAATAAAAAATAGCTACTTTTTTTTCGTAAGTAGATAATTCTCCTATCTCCATTTCATTGAATATTCACATTTCATTATTCAATCTTCACGAAAAAAGCTATCTCCTTTTTTAAGGAGATAGCTTTTTCCTAAGCATTACTTTTGAAAAACATGTTTCACTTTTTCACCAGGTACGTTACTTCCACCCCGGCCTTTTACATCTTCAATCATCATCGTAACAATCATATTCGGTGAATTTACATCAAAAGCAGCGAACCATCCAAGTTCTTTTCCATCTGCTTCCTTCGACTCTTTTAACTCAGCTGTTCCCGTTTTTCCAGCGAGAGTCATACCGTCAATCTTAGCAATTTTCCCTGTACCATCTTCATCATTAATTACTTTTGTTAACGTATTTTTTAATATATCTTGGTTCCCTTTAGAAATCACATTTTCTTTCCAAGGTTTAACTTGTTTATCATCTTTAATAAGATGTGGGGATGGTATATTCCCTTCATTTACAATCGGTGCATACGTTAATGCCAAATGAAGAGGCGTCATTAATACTTGGCCTTGTCCATACCCTGTATCAGCCATTTGAATATCATTTTTAATGCCATCTTTTGCAATTTTTGAAACCGGGAATGGATATTCAATTGGTAACTTTTCATCGAATCCAAATTTCTTTGCTTCACTCATAAATTTATCTTTCCCAATTTTTATTGCTTGTTGTGCAAAGTAAATGTTATCAGAAAACTTCATTGCTTTATCAAAATCAATTGGACTTGCATCTTTTACACGTGTTACATAATAATTTCCCCATGAAGAATCTTTTGTCCATTGTAATCCTTCAATTTTCAATTCCTCTTTTGGATCAATTGTTTTCGTTTCAAGACCAATCGCACCTGTAATTGCTTTAAATACAGAACCTGGTGCCGATGCTTGTGTAAAGCGATTTGTCATTGGCTTTTTCGGATCATTATTCCATGCTTCACGTTGTGTTTTTGATGCACCCCTTACTATTACATTCGGGTTGTACGCAGGGCTACTCACAAGTGCAATTGTTTCACCAGTCTGCGGATTTATCGCTGCACTTGAACCAGCTTCTCCCTTCATTTCGTTAAAGATTTTTTCCTGAACTGTACTATCAATTGTTAACGTAACATTTTCTCCATCTTTTGCTTCAATTTTAGCTAATTCTTTTTTCTCTTTTCCTTGTGCATCCTCCATGAAGACACGGCCACCTTTTTTACCACGTAGCTTCTCTTCAAATACTTGCTCCAAACCAGCTTTTCCAACTGGGTCATCTGCCTGATATCCTTTTTTCTGTAAATCCTTTAAATCTTCTGCATTCACTTTCCCCATATATCCTGTTAAATGAGCAGCAGCCTCTCCCAATGGATATGTACGAACATTGACTTGTCGAGTCGTTACACCGTCTAAAGAAATATAATCATTTTGCGTTGCACCTTCTTGTAAAATCCCAATTGGTACAAATGAATCTGGTTTAATCCATTTTGCCGCAAGCTTTTGATCTATCTCTTCTACAGACATATTCAGCAACTTTCCAATTGTTTCCTTTGTCTGTGGTGCAGCCTCTCCTAGTTTACCTGGAATGATGCCAATTTCATTTGCTCTTCCATTCGTTGCAAGTCCTTTTCCATTACGATCATATATCTCCCCACGCTTCGCTTGAAACGTTTGCATACGTACTTTACTGTCTTTTGTCATGCCTGGAAAAATAAAATCTGGAGTCCAGTCTATTTTCCAAGATTCTTTATCTCCATCTTTCTCTTTCACAAGCTTTGCTTCGTGAGAAAAGGAAATTTTCCCACCAACTGTATCCATACTCACATTAAAAGGAACTGGCCCTTTATCTTCTTTATCCTCTTTTACTTTTCCTGTTTCTATCTTTAGATTTTTAACCTCAATGCCCGCATAAATCTTTTCATACTTCTCTGTAAAATCTTTTTTTGAAATAGATTTTTTTGCATCTTCTGACAATTGATCATACATATCTGCAAATTTTTGCTTATTCCACGCTTTTGCATATGTATCAAATGCTTGTGCTGGCTTTTCTTCTTTACCACATCCTACTAGCATGAGTGTGAAGCAAAGAAAAAGCAATCCCCATAGTTTTTTCAACCGATTCTCCTCCTTTAGTTAAGCAAAGAAATAATAAATATAAATCTGTCTTTTATGGATTTTTCCTAAGCTACTAAAACTTACAACCTCTACCATTATATCATCAAAAAAGTTCATTCATAAAGTTTTATCTTATTATCCAAATAAAAAGATTGATGTGAACATACACATCAATCTTTTTATGATTATTTTTGTTTTTCATATATGTGATAGTAATATGTGTACGGATTCTTTTCATCCGTAACACCTTTTTCCACAAAAACTTCTTTCCACTCTTTCATATTCATTTCTGGGAAGAATGTATCTCCTTCAAATGAATGGTGAATCTTTGTTATATAAAGCTTGTTCACATATGGTAAGAACAATTCGTAAATTTGCGCTCCACCAAAAATAAAAATTTCTTCTTCATTTTTACATAACTCAAATACTTCTTCTACTGACTGCGCAATTTCACAGCCTTCTACATGATAATTCATATTGCGCGTTACGATAATATTTCGTCTTCCTGGAAGTGGTCTTCCAATCGCTTCATAGTTTTTTCTCCCCATAATAAGTGGGTGACCCATTGTTGTCTTCTTAACATATTGCAATTCACTTGGTAAATGCCACGGTAATTTATTATCCTTACCGATGACTTTATTTTCATCCATTGCGACCATAAATGAAATAATCATATTTTCATCTCCTTTTGCGTTTACACTGCGACAGGTGCTTTAATTGCAGGATGTGGATCATAACCTTCTAATGTTAAATCATCCATTTCAAAATCAAAAACAGACTTTACATCTGGATTTAATTTTAGCGTTGGAAACGGACGTGGTTCACGCGCTAACTGCTTTTCCACTTGTTCAAAATGATTTGTGTAAATATGTGCGTCTCCAATCGTATGAACGAACTCTCCTGCTTCTAAACCACATTCGTGCGCGATTAAATGTGTTAACAATGAGTAGCTTGCAATATTAAATGGAATGCCAAGGAAAATATCACCGCTTCGTTGATATAACTGACACGAAAGCTTTCCGTCTGCTACGTAAAATTGAAATAGCGTATGACAAGGCGGAAGTGCCATACTTGGCACATCTTCAGGATTCCAAGCAGAAACAAGTAAGCGACGAGAATCTGGTGTTTTCTTAATCATTTCGATTACATCTTTTAACTGATCAATCGTCTCACCTGCTGTCGTTTTCCAAGCACGCCATTGTTTTCCATATACATCTCCTAAATAGCCATACTGATTTGCAAAATCATCATCTTCCAGTACATTCTTTTTAAACAAATCCATTTGCTCATCATATTGTTTCTTAAACTCTTCATCCTGCTGAGAGCGAAGTCCAAAGTCCGTCATATCTGGCCCTTCATACGCATCGCTTTCTACCCAGCTTTTAAACGCCCATTCATTCCAAATATTATTGTTATTTTGTAGTAAATAACGAATATTTGTATCGCCTTTCATGAACCAAAGAAGTTCACTAGCTACTAAGCGGAATGGCACACGCTTTGTCGTTAACAAAGGGAATCCCTTGCTAAGGTCAAAACGCATTTGATATCCAAATACAGATACAGTCCCTGTTCCTGTACGATCTTCTTTTTTTGTACCATGCTCCATCACATGGCGACACAGATTTAAGTATTCATATTCAGCATGTTTCATATGTAAGAAAAACCCTCTTTCGCATCTATTTCCTATATGGAGTTTATCATACAAAAAATAATTCTGCATGCAAAATTCTCAGTAAAACTTATTGAAAAATATTTCAATATAGTAAGTATTAACAGAAATCTAGTATAGGATATCCATTTTAATGAATCTTACAAAATTCTTAACTTTTCATCTTTTAAGAGGTATTTCACTCTTTACCAAAGAAACTATAGTGCGGAAGTATAAAATAATATTTGGAGGTTAGAAGCATGTCTAAAATTGAAATTCCTGTTATTAGTTCATTACAAACAACAATTGAAAAAATGATGAAAGATCTACACGTTCCTGGGGCTGCTGTCGCAGTTATAAAAGATGGAGAAGTCATTGTTTCAGAAGGATTTGGCTATCGTGATTCAAAACAGAAAAAACCGGTTACGCCTCAAACACGCTTTGCAATTGGATCTGCGACCAAGGCATTTGGCACCCTATCTTTAAGCCTATTAGCACAACAAAAAAAGTTTGATTGGGATACTCCTGTTCAATCTTATATCCCTACCTTCGCTTTATCAGATATACTTGCAAGCTCCCAAATTACAGCACGTGATTTAGCTTCCCACCGCTCTGGCGTTAGTCGTCATGATGCTCTTTGGTACAACTCTTCCTTAACTCGAAAAGACATCGTTGAAAAAACAAAGCATTTATCACTTGATGCACCATTTCGCACAGCTTTCTTATATAACAACTTAATGTATGCAACAATTAGCTATATTGTAGAAAACATTACAAATCAGACATGGGAGCAATACGCCAAAGAACATATTTTAGCACCACTTCAAATGGAGCAAACAAACTTCTCTGTCACAGACTCACAAAATACGAATGACTACGCATTGCCTTACGTTGAGAAAGATGGAGAAATAAAAGAGGTACCATTCCGTAATATTGATACAGTAGGAGCTGCTGGATGCATCAATTCAACAATTGCAGATATGGCAAATTGGGTACTTTTCCATCTTAATCAAGGAAAAACAGGAGATCACGAATTACTATCTTCTGAATTATTACAACAAATGTATACGCCGCACAATACAATTCCTGATCAGCCACTTTTATCGCCCCCTGAATCACCAGTAAATAGTTATGGTCTTGGTTGGTTTATTAGTTCTTACCGTGGCTATAAAGTAATTCATCATAGCGGAGGTATCGATGGATTTTCTGCACTTGTCTCATTTATTCCAAAAGAAAATATAGGCCTTGTCATATTAACGAACGCCGGAAGCACCTTACTTCCTAGTTATCTTGCAAATCAAATCTATGACGAACTCCTCGGATTGGAAACAATTGATTGGCATAAGCGTGCTATAGAAGACACCGCTCAATTGAAAAAAATGATGAAAGAAGTAAACCAATCACTTCCAGAACAAGTAAAAGAGACCGTACCTTCTCATGCATTAGAAGACTATATTGGAACATTCGAACACCCTGCTTATGGAACACTAGAAGTGTATAAACAAAATGAAGAGTTATATTTACAGTTCACAGAACTAAAAGTTCGGTTACATCACCATCATTATGATATGTTTTATGCAACATTAGACTTATTCCAAATAGAAATGAATGTGTTGCTTGCTTATGAGATGGATATAAAAGGGGAATTCCAAACAATCCAATTACATGTACCAGTTATGTTAAGTACACAGCCTCTTACATTTACGAAGATTAAATAAAAATACAACAATCTAAACTTATAATAGAGGAAAGCTATACTTTCCTCTATTATTTATCCCGTATTAACGGGTAATAAGATCTCTCCTCACATTTCCACATTAGGCGTATAAGCCACTTCTACAACAAACCCATTCGGATCATAAAAATCCACAGTATAATATTCATCTGAGTAATGATTCGTCTCAATCGGCCCACGAATAATCTCCGCTTGTACATTTTGTAAGAAATTAGCGACCTCATTAACTACAGTTCTACTAACAGCCTGATAACAAATATGCCTCGGCCCTAACGTTCTTACAATCTTTTCATCTACTTCCTTGAAATATATTTCAATCTCCCCTGTACTAAATGCACTCTCATTCAACTGTTTCCAGCCAATGATAGAGAACAACCTACTATAAAAACATATGGATTCCTCTAAATTTGCTACCCAAAATTCAATATGATGAATACCAGGTTCAAACTGCTGCATCCCCTTCTCTTCCTTTCTGTCATTTTAACAGTACTCCAACAGAAAAGGGTTAGAACAATTACTTGTGAGAACGACTGAAGACTGAAACTGTAGGGCAAGGTTGTGTCCAAACAGTACAAACGACGCCTGTGGAGAGTATGTAAGACTGCTTGGATTCTCAAGCAGCAACACCCTATGAAACAGGAAGCCCCTTCTTCAAACGACTCGTAAGAGTGTTAAGGAGGGGTCATTCACTGAACAGACTCAACTATATGTAAAATTTCATTTGGTGTATTTACCATATAATTTGGAGAATCTTCTTTGATCGTTTCCATCACATCATATCCCCATCCAACCCATACGACGTTTACGCCAACTTTTTTACATGCAACAATATCTCGTTGCTCATCACCAACATACAGCATATCAGCTTCTGTTAACGTTTTTTCTTTTAAAAATTTCTTGATAATTTTATCTTTCCCAAACAAATTTTTCGAACAAAAAACTTCTTGAATATTTTTTATTTGATTGTTATGTAGAAATGCTCTAATATGCTCTTCTGAATTAGAGGATATTACTGCTATTCCATAACCCTTTCTATGTAATTCATCTAGCACTTCCTTCATGCCATTAAATAAGACTAGATCTTTAATAGCTGGCTGGTATAGTTTATAAAACTCTAGCGCTAATATAGGCAATTTATAAAGTGGTACATGAAGCTGTTTACACCTTTCAGGAATAGATAATTTTCTTAAAGGTTCAATTTCTACTTCACTTACCGTTTTATACCCATGCTTCTCAGCAAGTTGATTATAAATAGGAACAAATATATCTTGTGAATCTACTAATGTACCGTCAAAATCAAATACAACATATTTCAACATAATGAATACTCCCTTAGCCTCTTTTTTGAACAAATCTAAACATATTCTATTCGCTGTTAAGATCCGCTTCACCTTTAATTTTCACATTTATAAAAACAAAAAAGAACAAGGACATCTCCTCGTTCTTTTTATCACGACAGCCATTTCGGCGGCATATTCGTATTCCAATAAATATCTCCTAACTCATGATGCGCTGTATATCCATCATCAAAGCGATGGTAGTGGAAATTAAAATAATATCCATCTTGTGGTGGATGATCCCGCCTTACATGGAAACGTAGTAAATCATTTCCTGTTTTCGTATCATATACATGAAAAATCTTTTCGTTATTGCCGCCTGCTGGTTTCTGTGAAATTGCTAATGATTGTAAAGACTCTTCCGGTACATCTGTTGTAAGCTCTGCAATTGCTTCTTCTATTTTAGGTAGAATAATATCTTTAAATTCATCTTCAATGACAGGTCCAATTTTAGAACCAAACTTTTGCATAGATTGTTTCTCAGCTTCTTGCATTGCATAGGTCACAAAGGTCTCTGCGGTTAACCTCTCTCGATTTTCTTCATATGTATAGGACGTCTGCTCCAAATTTTGTTGCCTTGTTGTAGGCTTGTCCGCTTTTGCATTATCAAGCAAAATAGAAGGAGGCGTCACTAAACCAAATGTAAATACAGTAATTAATGCGACTAACGTCTTTCTAAACCAATTTGGCATTTTTTATTCCCTCCCCTTTCACTACTTATATTTGTATAACGGTTGTTTCTTCCATTATACAAAATGATGCTAATTTTTGCACTTTACAAATTTATTAACTTTCATATTTTTTTCATTTGAATATGTAATAGTCAGATTTCATATAATATAAGTACAACAATAGTGAGGAGGATTTTTAATGACTCTAGATGTCATGTACTCCGTCGTGAGCATTTTTGTTCTCTTATATTTTATTTACCAGTCAATTACAGACTAAAAAAGAGCCATTATGGCTCTTTTTTCTACGGTATGAATACAATCCAGCCTATTAATATTAATAGTAGGCTTCCTACGATAATAGCTGGTAATAAATAAAACTGGCCAAGTATAACTATGCCGTAAATCAAAACAGCCGGAACAAACAAGGACATTCCCGCTCTTCCTTTTAACAATAATAACTTCCCTTGATCACAATATAATTGGAGAAACATTTTTTTAACAAATTCATTCCATTGATCCCCTGAATAACGTACAATTGCAACACAGGCAAATACAATAATAATAAGCGCAATCCACCATGGTGTTACTTTTATCGATACTGCACTCATAAAGATAATTTTAATATAAAAACTTAAAGAAGCACCTGATCGAAAATACTCCTTAAAAAATGATTCAATAATACGCGAATCAGATTTTTTCCCTAGTATATGCTTCGAACGTGGAAACAACCATGGTCTCGAGTTATTACTTGGCTTCGTTATTTGACCACTAAAGTGCATGATTTCCGTTGTCCAGCGCATACCCTCTTCCTTTTCTTTTTCAACTTCCTTAAAAAAGAAACGTTGATAGTTCATTTTTTGTTTTATCAATATCAAACTAATTCCAATCAATACAATGATAAATAGTATTGCATATACTGGATGTTTAAAACCTAAAAACAGACCACTTCCCAAACAAATAAAACTCATAAAAAATACGATAATCTTTACAATCCATAATACCCAGCGCTTCCCTCCACACACATCTATATATCTTACCAATAGTGATAACATACACCGAAAAACGGTAAAGGACAGCCAAAATAATACGACTTGTAAAAGAGAAGCCCCCATACTCTTAACCAATATAGGTAACATAATGAGCGTTACAATGATATTTGTTATACTTATTCGAATACATGTGTATACCATGCCATATTTCATTAATTTTTTCATGTGAACTGGATGCTGAATTAAAAACAGGCTATCTGCTTGCTCAAAAAACGAACGCATTCCTCTTGAATATGTAACAAAGAAAAATACAAACAAGCCCAATAAAAAATAAGCCGGTTCTTCTGCAGATAATTCTCTTGTCCATAACGAACGATAATAAATCCCGCTAAATACAAGTACTGGAACGATAAAATATAATGCGATTGTCCAATCAGTTACAGACCGAATGGATTTCCATTTTCTTTTCAGTTCATGACGCAACCTTTTATAAAATTGTTGTTTCATCATGTTGTTCCCGCCTTACGATTGCATCAAAACAATCTAATAATGGACTCTCTGGCATTTCTGCTAGGGATTGAATTGTTTGTAGATTACCGTTTGCTAATAACGTTCCTTGTGAAATAAGTAAAAATCGTTCACAGATTCTTTCCGCTGTATCTAGCACATGGGTACACAGTAAAATCCCTACTCCCCGCTCTTTTTCTTTATATAAGAAATTTAAAAATTCTCGTGTTGCTACTGGATCTAATCCAATAAACGGTTCATCAATAATATAAAAGTCTGGTTCCGTTAAAAAAAGCCAAAATCAACATTGATTTTTGTTTCATACCTTTTGAAAACTTTGATAAGTATTCATGCTTATGCTTTTCCATTCGAAATGTGTGTAATAACTCCTGTGCGCGTTCCTCCCAGCTCCCTATTTCACACCCACGTGCAGCCATTAACAATTCAATGTGCTCCCATAATGTTAAATAATCATAATACGTTGGGTGTTCTGGCACATATGCATACGGATTCTCTTTTTCACCAAACGAAATTTCACCCTCCATATTTGCAAGTAAGCCAAGCATTGATTTAATTGTCGTACTTTTCCCAGCTCCATTTGCACCAATAAGAGCAACTAGTTCACCTTTTTCAATTGAAAATGCTATATCATGGATTGTTTTTTCTCCTGCTTCATAACCCGCTGATCGAATATTGACCTGTAACAAATTACTTCCCCTCTTCCCACTTACAATAAACTCCAGGAAAATCATAACATATTTCTTCTTAAAATATTATTCTATATATCTAATATATTAAATGTTTATATTCGTACTACTAGCAGGAAAAAACACTTTTTAACAGAATATTTAACATTTGGAGTTGTTAATTTATATTTATAGATGGAGTTGAGAGTATGAAATCTCACATTCGAAAAGCAACTGTGAACGATATAGAAGCACTTTGTTCACTAACAAAAGAATTAAAAGGTTCTGATATTTCTTATGTAGACATGCAAAATCGCTTACAATTTGTTGAAATGAGCCCATTTGACTTCTTATATGTTTACGAAGAAGATGATCATATATTTGGATTCCTTGGATTTCGTATACGTGAGAACTTAGAAGATGTGACACGATACGGGGAAGTATCCATTATTAGTGTTGACTCCACAGCAAGAAGAAAAGGAATTGGACAAATTTTAATGGAGTATGCTGAACAGTTAGCTAAAGAGCATAACTGTATTGGAACATGGCTTGTAAGTGGTACGCAAAGAACAGATGCTCATCCATTCTATAAAAAATTAGGATACGAAATAAACGGATATCGATTTGTAAAATACTTTTAATTTACTAGTTGAAGGGAACTACTATTATGACAAACATTCAAGCAATATTTATCGATCGTGATGGAACCATCGGAGGAGATACTATCATACATTATCCTGGTGAATTTACCTTATTTTCATTTACACAAGACGCCTTACGTGCATTAAAAGAACAAAATATAAAACTATTTTCCTTTACAAATCAACCTGGTATTGCTGATGGAAAAGCAAGTATAGAAGATTTTATTCAAGAACTAGAAGCTTTTGGTTTTGATGACATCTATCTTTGTCCTCACAGACATGGAGATGGGTGCGAATGTCGAAAGCCAAGTACAGGTATGCTTCTGCAAGCATCAAAAAAACATGAGCTTGATTTAACAAAATGCATCGTTATTGGCGATCGCTGGACTGATATCGTTGCTGGCGCAAATGTGAATGCAACAACGATCTTAGTTCAAACGGGTGCCGGGCATGACGCATTACATACATATCGCGATAAATGGGCTCATATTGAACCGAGTTATATTGCAGAAAACTTTCAAGATGCTGTCATTTGGATTCTGAAACGAATTACAACACAAATTTAAGAAGCACCTTATTTAAAAAAAACCTAACATATTAATCAAAAGTAATATGTTAGGTTTTTTATTTTTCATATACAAATCTACAAGCAATCGCAAATAATATTGTACGTTGTATTCACAGGAACTTGCACAATAGTAATATACGTTGAATGATAGAGTTCGGTTTGTATTTTCGCCTGTATTAATATTGAATTTAGAAAGTTAATTCATAATGGAAATAACGATTATCTCTCAAATATCCATTCTCGGCATATAATCGCTGTGCTGATATGTTATCTATTTCTGTTTGCAATTTTAATCCTTTTGCACCGTTCTCTAGTGCGAAAATTCTAGCCGCTTCTAATAATTTTTTTCCAATACCTGCGCCGCGTTTACCTTCTTGTACAAATAGATCATTTAAAATCCATAATTCTTTCATCGAAACTGATGAAAAAGAAGGATATAATTGTGTGAATCCAAGGTACTCCCCATCTTCAACAGCTACAAAAATTACAGATTCTTTTCGCTCTATGCGATTACGCAAAAATACTCGTGCTTCTCCCACATTCGACTCTTGTTTATAAAAGGTACGATAATTATTAAATACTGATGCTACTCCATCTAAATCTTCAATTGTCGCTTCATATATTTTCACTTTACTTCGCTTCCTTTCCAATACTCCTTCATAAGGTCCGTTACCCATTCAGGTTGTAAAATATCTTCATTCGGTAAAAATTCTCTCATAACAGGCTTTATATCCAATATAGGTGTACCGTCAATTGCATCTAATCCTTCAACTACAATTGATTTTCCTTCTCGCCTTACAACTTTTGCAATTGTCGCCCCCAATCGATTAGGACGATTTTTCCCCCGCTGTGCAAAAATACCTATTTTCGGATATTCCTTATTATTTCGTGGATGTCTAGCCGAATATTGAATCTGTTCATCTTTCACTTTATGAAAATAAAAGATTACTTCAATATGTGAAAAATCTTCAATTCCTTGTATACTCTCTTCTGCATATGAATCCGTTAATGTAATAAGAGATTGTACATCTCCCCATTCATCATCCATTATCATTTTTCTTTCATTATGTACAAAAGCAATTGGCCGAAGTGAAAACATCCATACTCCCCCTTTTTGTAACCACTTACATTATAAAGTATCTTCTGAATATTTTCCATCGACACAATCGGATTAGTTTACATAATAAAGTTATGTAATTATTTTTTATTCTTTTTCACCACATCCAAATAACCTCCTAAAGAGATGTTTACAGCTTCAACAGCATGTATAAAAGTTGTATCAAATAAAGGAACTTGAGAATCTTCCTGTTTTACTAATAGCCCTATTTCCGTACAACCTAATATAATTCCTTCTACTCCATTTTGTACGAAACGATTTATTATTTCTTTATAGGAATCTCTTGATGTTTGATTAACCTTTCCTAAACATAACTCGTTATATATGATTCTATTTACTAATTCCCTATCTGTTTCATTTGGTATCATTACTCTCATACCCTTTTCTTCTATACGTGATTTGTAAAAATCTTGTTCCATTGTATATTTCGTTCCGAGTAAACCAACTGATCGAATTCCTTGTTTCTTTATTTCCATAGCTGTTGCATCCGCGATATGTAAAATAGGAATACTCACCTTATCTTTAATATTACTAATCACTTTATGCATTGTATTCGTACAAATAACAATGAAGTCTGCACCAGCTTTCTCAAGAGAATATGCAGCTTCTCCTAATACGTTCCCCGCTTTTCCCCAATCACCTTCAGATTGACATCGTTCAATCTCTTCAAAATCAACGCTATATAAAAGACATTTCGCTGAATGTAATCCTCCTAACCTCTTTTTTACTTCTTCATTAATAATGCGATAATATTCAGAAGAAGACTCCCAGCTCATTCCACCAATAAGACCTATCATTTTCATCTTACCCATTCCCCCTTATTTTCTCATTTAAAATTTATACAACATTATTATGTAATTTTAACATAACAAAAAGGACATTTGTTAAACAAACAAATGTCCTTTTTTAGTTCAGTTCTTCTTATACAATTCCAGTTAAGCTATAAACACCGATCACAACAAATACAGCTATTGTTTTAATAATAGTAATTGCAAAAATATCACGATAGGATTGCTTATGTGTTAATCCAGTTACTGCCAATAATGTAATGACAGCACCGTTATGTGGTAATGTATCCATTCCTCCTGATGCCATTGAAATAATCCTATGCATCACTTCAAATGGAATATTATATTGTTCTGCCGCCGCAATGTATTTCTCCGACATCGCACTTAAAGCAATCCCCATTCCTCCTGATGCTGATCCAGTAATTCCCGCAAGGACATTTGTAGTAACTGCACCATTTACGAGAGGATTTGTGAACGTCGTAGAAATACTGTCCCGAATGACACCGAAGCCGGGTAATGCTGCTATAACTCCCCCAAAACCATATTCTGCTCCAGTATTCATAGCAGCAAGCAATGCACCACCAATACTTGCATTTAAGCCAGCTTGAAATCCTGTAAATAAGCGTTTCCAATTTAAAATTATCGTTGTAATAATTCCGATTAATAGTGCCAGTTCAACAGACCATACGCCTAGCACACCAGAAAGTTCCACTTTGCCAAATGTTTTTAATCCAATAGATGAAAAATCAAATCCCTTTGGATACCATGTTGGAATCATCACTGTAAAAACTTTATTCATTACCCCCACTAAAATAAGCGGTATAAAAGCCAGTACTTGGCGAAGTGGTGTAATTTCGGGAGTATGAATAGCTGGTTTTATATTTTGTTCTGTTTCAGTTGTAGCTGCCATTTCAGAATTCTCATTTCCACAACCATAATAACCTTCGCCACTTTCCTCTGCCTTTTTTCGTCTTCTTTCTAAATACAACATACCAACAAGAAATACAAAGACCGCTCCAATGATTCCAAGAAATGGTGCTGCATAAATGTCTGTTTTAAAAAATGTCGTTGGAATAACATTTTGAATTTGCGGTGTCCCTGGAAGAGCATCCATTGTAAATGTAATTGCTCCAAGAGCAATTGTTCCTGGTATTAATCGTTTTGGAATATTAGCCTCTCGAAATAAATTAGCTGCAAATGGATATACCGCAAAAGCAACTACAAACAAACTGACGCCACTATAGGTTAATATAGCACCCATCAGAACAATTGCTAGCATGGAACGTTTGACACCAACTAGCTGAATAATTGTTTTTGCAATAGACTCCGCAATCCCTGACATTTCTACTACCTTACCGAAAATTGCTCCGAGTAAGAATACTGGAAAATATAATTTAATAAACCCAACCATTTTTTCCATAAAAATATTAGAGAAAAAAGGTAATACGTGACTTGGCTCTGTTAATAAAACCGCAAATAGCGCGCAAATTGGGGCAAATAATATAACCGAAAAACCACGATAGGCAACAAACATCAGCATGCAAAGAGCCAATAAAATAATTACTAATTCCATCTCCTGCCCCCTTTTCATTTCCGCGGAAATATTTTAATAATATTCAGAAATCTATTGAGGTACTTATAGAATTTTCATATTGATAGTCAAAACATATACGATATAATTTTTTCACCTCATGATAAGAAGGGATGCGTGGGTTATTACTCGGACTCCCACTAGCCAATGCATCTTTCGCCATTTTTGAAAGAGCATTTTCAAATTCAACCTGATCAATTCCGTACTCCCTAAGATTAGGAATACGTAGATCCAAACAGAGTTTCTTTATTTCAAAAATAGCATGGTTAGCAAGCTCTTCATCAGATAATGAATGTAATTCCGGATTTATAATCCGCCCAATATCTGCGAGGCGTTTGACTGAGCAAATTTTTGTAAAATCTAAAACTGCTGGTAGTAACATCGCATTTGATATACCATGGGGTACATGAAATAGTGCTCCAATTGGGCGTGACATTCCATGGACTAAAGTGACCGATGCGTTTGAAAAAGCAATGCCAGCTTGTAAGGATGCAATCATCATTGCTTCTCGTGCTTCTATATCTGTCCCCTTTTCATAGGCAATCCGCAAGTGTTTCATAATCGCTCCAATTGCTGCAAGTGCTAATACATCTGTAAGCGGTTGCGAAAATCTAGAAAGATATGCTTCAATTGCATGACATAGTGCGTCAATACCTGTTGCTGCAGTAATATTCGGTGGAACAGAACGTGTCAATAAGGGATCGATAATCGCGATTTGTGGCGTGAAATTTGGGTGCTTAATCATCATTTTGACATCTGTTTTTGTATTTGTAATAACAGCAACACTTGTAACTTCTGATCCTGTACCAGATGTTGTTGGAATTGCAATAAGGGGTAATGGTTGCTTTTCTATTTCCACATGATTTTGAACATAATCTTCAATCTCTCCTCCATTTGTAAACAGAACTGCTACAGCTTTTGCTGCATCAATACAACTTCCTCCACCAAGCCCAATAATAAAATCACATTTTGACTCTGCACATATCGTTAACGCTTCCAAAACGTGGATATTTGTTGGTTCCGCATTTACATTTTCATAAGTAATAACATCTATTTTTTTCGCTTTTAGTAGTTTCACACACGCATCAATATAACCAAGTTTTTTCATAATAGAATCACTGATAATGAAAGCTTTTTTCCCTAGTTTAATTGCTTGTTCTCCTAATTTCTCCAGTGAATTTCTCCCGTACAAAACGTTCTTTGGCATACGAAACTCTGCGATTTCTTGCAAATAACCCACTCCTTCTTTCCCTACTAAATATTTTATAATGTGAAATTTCCATTGTATAAATTATCAAATGTAATATTCCACTTCGATTAATTATTTCCTCCCAGACTAATAAATTTATTAGTAGATTCCTGTAAACATATAAAAAGCAATTACTAAAAATACAGCGACCGTTTTCAATATTGTCACAGCAAATATATCACGATACGATTGTTTATGTGTCAATCCTGTAACAGTAAGGATTGTAATAATTGCTCCGTTATGTGGAAGTGTATCCATCCCTCCCGATGCCATTGAAACAATACGATGCATAACTTCAAGTGGAATATGATATTGTTCTGCCGCTGCAATAAATTTATCTCCCATTGCACTTAATACAATTCCCATTCCTCCCGATGCTGAACCAGTAATACCAGCAAGAATATTCGTTGTCACCGCTCCATTTACGAGTGGATTAGTAAATGTTGCAGAAATGCTATCTCGCATAATCGCAAACCCTGGAAGTGCTGCAATTACGCCACCAAAGCCGAATTCTGCTCCTGTATTCATTGTTGCAAGCAATGCTCCTCCAATACTTGTATTCAATCCTGCTTGAAATCCTGTTACAACACGCTTCCAATATACTAAAAGCGTTGTTATAATCCCAATGATGAGTGCTAATTCTACAGACCAAATACCAAGTACTGCGCTTAACTCTATCTTACCAAACGATTTCATTCCAATTGAGGAAAAATCAAAACCATTTGGATACCATTTTGGTATTGTTATTGTAAAAAACTTATTCATAACTCCTACTAAAATAAGTGGTACAAAAGCAACGACTTGCTGTACTCTTGAAATTTTAATACTTTGAAGAGAAGTATGATTCTTTTGCTCTAACTCCAGTGATGCTGCCATTTCAGAATTCCCATCTTCAAAACCAAAATATCCTTCTCCAGCTGCTTTCGCCTTCTTACGTCGACTCTCTAAATAGATCAATCCTAACGTTAAGACAAAAATAGCACCAATAATACCAAGTATAGGTGCTGCATAAATATCTGTTTTAAAAAATGTTGTCGGGATTACATTTTGAATTTGCGGTGATCCTGGGAGTGCATCCATCGTAAACGTGACAGCTCCAAGAACGATTGTTCCAGGTATTAAGCGCTTCGGAATATTCGCTTGACGAAACAATTTTGCAGCAAATGGATATATTGCAAACACAACAACATAAACACTCACACCGCTATAAGTTAAAACAGCCCCCATTAAAACGATAGCCAAAATGGTCCGTTTTTCACCCACTATTTCAATAATTGTCTTAGCAATAGAATCTGCAATTCCAGACATTTCTACTACTTTACCGAAAATAGCACCTAGTAAGAAAACTGGAAAATACAACTTAATAAAGCCTACCATTTTCTCCATAAAAATATTCGAAAAGAAAGGCAGTACAAAACTAGGTTCTGTTAAAAACACTGCAAATAGAGCAAAAATCGGTGCAAATAAAATAACAGAAAATCCTCTATAGGCAACAAACATAAGTAAACTAAGTGCTAATAAAATAATAACTAGCTCCAATTCTCTCACCTTCCTTAGACTGAAAATTCAATCTTTTCAATCCGGATTTTTTCTATGTATCCCTACAAAATATCGCTTTTATAACGATTCAAATACTGACATTCCTCCCCCTTTTCTAACAAAATTTTTATAATTAAAATAGCATATTTATTACTATTCTATTACATATGAAAAATCCCTTTAAACGAAAACAATTTAACTATTACTCGTTATAAAGGGATTTGCTTTTTTGTTTTATATTTTAAAAATTCTGTCTTTTGTACAAAAGCTTCGCAACTCTTCGACATGTTTCACAATATGCGTCGCTCCTGCTTCTTTTAATTCTTCTTCACTCCCATATCCATACAATACACCGATAGAGTCAATCCCATTACAATTAGCTCCTATCATGTCATGCTTTCTATCCCCAATCATCACTATCTCTTCTCTTTGCAACTCTGGATTTGTATGCAAAATATATTCAATAATTTCATCTTTCTTTATTCGGGTTCCATCTAAATTACTACCAACAATTTCTTCAAAAAAATGAATCAAGTTAAAGTGTTCTAAAACTTGTTTTGCAAATACAGTGGGTTTTGAAGTTGCAACAAATAATCGTTTCTCTTCATCTTTTAACTTTTGTGAAATATAGGGAATCATCTCATGTACACTATTCTCAAGTAGGCCGCTTCGCTTTAGATATTCACGAAAATATGTAACAGCTTGCTCTACTTGTTTTTCGTCCATTCCGTATCTATCTGCAAACGAATGCTGAATTGGTGAACCAATAAAAGAATCTAGCTCTTTCTGATTCGGTTCATCTATTCCCATTTTTCGCAATGCATATAAAACCGAATTTACAATTCCTTCTTTCGGATCTGTTAATGTTCCATCTAAATCAAATAGAAATGTTGTATACATCCCTGCTTCATACTCTTTTGCACGATTACTATAATATGTATGCATGACACAAATCCCCCTCTAACAGAAAAATCACCATCCTTTCTATATTATCAAAATATTTATTTTGAATATTTATGTTGTTTTTTTTACACATTAGCTTCTTCCCAACAGTCTGAGCCACGAATATATATACTCAAAACTATGTTCTTGTTGTATTATAAGTATAATTTCATAGAAAAATGGTGACCAAAAATGACGAAAACATTAATTTTCATAATGGCTTTCACGATTATCATCCATGCAGTCGAAACAAGTTCTTATAGTATTCGCTTAGCAGGTGTGCGTTTAAAAAAGATTGCTGTTTCCCTATCCGTAGTTGGGTTGGTGTTGCTGGTTTCACGAACATCCAACTTACTGCAAGCTTTTTTACTTGGCGGTATCGTTGATCAGGCCAAGATAGACTCCTCTATTGATTTAGAAAGAGCAATACGTCTCGTTTTATTCACAGCTTCCATCGGTACACTGCTCGCAATTATTCTATATCCGACTTTCACAAAGCTATTTGGGTATGTAATTCAAAACTTTGAAACAGACGGTTCATTCATTCGAATGATGAAAACAAACAATATACAAAAATTGAAGTATACAAAAAAATATGTTCGTTTTCCTAAATTTGAAATGATTCACCGTATGCGAATTGGTGGTATTCCGAAACGAATTATGCTCATTAATATGTTTGCAACCGCCATCTATACTGCAGGTGTCCTTTCTGCTTTGTACGCTTCCTTTTTAAATCCGACTTATGCGACGAATGCCAGTACGGCATCCGGGCTCGTTAATGGATTTGCCACAATCTTATTAACTGTGCTTTTAGATCCGCGCATTGCCCTTTTAACAGAGCGTGCTCTTCAATCAGAAAATGGCGCTGATACAATGGGGAAAATGTTCGGTTGGCTTATGATTTCAAGATTTCTCGGTACATTATTAGCACAGCTCTTATTTGTACCTGGTGCACATTGGATTTTGTGGATTATTAAACTCATGCATTAAATGACCACTACATCATCCTTGATGGTGAGGATCAGTGAATGATACTTCCCACTATGACAGCTCGATTAACAGAAGCAATACTTGATGAAGAGAAAGATATACTATATTCAAAAATTCTTAAATTACTTAAATGAAAAGTTACATTTAACAAGGAGGGGAATGTATGTATATGAAAACAGAACAAGATATTACTAAACTCATACAAAATGATACTTGGATGATGGAAATATTACAGACAGCAAAATCCCTACAATTGCCTGATTGGTGGGTTTGCGCTGGATTTGTTCGTTCTAAAATTTTGGATGTTCTTCATGGATACGAAGTAAGAACTCTAACGCCAGATATAGATATCATCTATTTTGACCCATTACATATAAGTGAATCCACCGAAGAAAAATTAGAAAATAAGCTTAAAAGTATAGATTCTACTATTCCATGGTCAGTGAAAAATCAAGCTCGCATGCATGTAGTCAATAACATGCCACCTTATTCATCTTCAGTCGATGCAATTTCTAAATTCCCAGAAACAGCGACTGCTCTTGGAGTTACATTAGATGACCAAGATAATATTGTATTAACCGCCCCTTGCGGAATAGAAGATGTTCTCACGTTACAGGTGAAGCCAACACCTCATTTCCTCGAAACGAAAGAGCGCACTAATATGTATAAAAAAAGATTACAAAAAAAGAACTGGCAAAGTAAATGGCCTAACATTACAATCTTCCATCCTGAAATTTAAACATGAAGAAAAAAGGTGCTTCTCATTTTTATGAAGCACCTTTTTCTAATTCACTTCAAAAAATCAATTACCGTTTCTGCAAATCGCTCTGCCGCTTCATAATGCGGTGTATGACCACATTCTTCAAAGACTATGACTTTACCATTTTGAGTATCTCTTTGAAATACTTCAATGTGTTTTTCACAAGTTACTACATCGTGTTTTCCTATGATTAGCAACATTGGATTCTCGACATCTTTTAATTTTAATAATAAAGATTGATAAATTTCCCCTTCCTCTTTCAATCTTATAAAATGAATTGCGGAACGCTTATAAAACTCTTCCCATTCTCCCTCACTATATAAACTATAATCCGTTTCATCCTCAACGTAATTATATATTTCCATTCTGTTTTCTTCTAATTCATCACTTAATTTCGAATAAGCTTCTAGCAATTCCTCTGGACTAGCATTACTCTCTGCGATAGCTATACATTCTTTTCCCTGCTGTTCTTTCCCATACTCCATTAACAAAGTTCCTGTCTTTTTTAATAACGCTCTACTAGTTAATGCAAAATCAAAAGTTGGCCCTTCAAAAATAATTTTTTGAATAGATTGTGGGTGCATTTCTGCATATAACAATGCTAGAAACCCACCAAAGGAATGTCCAATAACAGACCATTTTTCAATTTGTAACATCTTCCTTAGCTCTTCGCAGTCTTCGATAAGATCTTGCAATCCAAATGGCTCTTTCTGTCCAATTTCCTCTGAACGTCCTACCCCACGTTGATCAATGGCAATGAGTCGAAAAGAATCTTGTAATCTATGTGCTTGATGATAGGAAAAATCAAAACACATCTCTCCAGGACCTCCATGAAGATACAATACAGGATGCTTCTCTAGTGATCCATGCATCTCCACATACAGCTTTTTCCCGCGTACTTTCACCATTTTACCTTGTAATAGCACCTCTTTTTCTTGTTTCATCTCTTTCTCCTCCTATTTTTTATATTTCGACACCATATACAAATAGGAGGACCACGAATCCGTACATGTTATATATCCGTAACATAATAGTACATTTTCTCATCCTCCATTTTAAATTTTTTATAGAAAAGCTTCATCCAATGCTTTTTTTACAGCTTCTCCCCTTCCTGATACTTGAAGTTTCATATAAATTGAAGAAGCGTAATTTCTTACAGTTCCTTCCGATAAGAATAGCTTTGCTGCAATTTCTTTATAGCGAAGCCCTTCTTTGAGACAACCTAATACGTCCATTTCACGAGGAGTCAATTCATAAGGAGGCTTTTTCGGCATTGAACTATATTCTTTAAATAAGCGAGTCGCCACGTCCTGAGATAGCATTGTCCCACCTAAATGTACTAATCGAATAGCCGCTACTAACTCTTCTGGTTGAACAGATTTAAGTACATATCCCTCTGCTCCCGCTTCAATCGCTTCTGAAACACTAGAAGTTTCTTCAAAAGTTGTGACCATAATTATTTTAGTATCTGGCCACCTATTTTTGATTTTCTTCATTGTTGTAATCCCATTCATCTTAGGCATTTGTATATCCATAATAACAACATTTGGCTGCCTTTCTTCACATTGCTTTAAGGCTTGTGCCCCACTATTCGCAACCGATACGCGAAAACCGTATTTATCCAATAAAAGTTCTAAGCTATCTGAAATGATAGGCTGATCATCTACTACTAATATATGAATCTTATCTTGGGCAAATGATTCTTCTTTATGTAAGGTCGGAATCAAACAAGTCACAATTGTTCCTGTATCCTTAGTGGAATCAATACTCAAATTTCCATGATATTCACTTAGGCGTTCTCTCATTCCCGATAAACCAAAGCCCTCCTGCATAACTTCCATGCCTATACCGTCATCTTGTATTTGAAGCATCACATAATTTTTATGATATTGTAAAAGAACTTGTATCGTTTCTGCTCCCCCATGTCTTGTTGCGTTTGTCATTGCCTCTTGTAAACACCGACAGAAAGTTCTCTTCAGTTTTTTAGCCATTGGATAATATTCTCCAACCGTACGGAAAACAACATGAACATTTGTATTACTCTTAAACTCTTCTATTAAGTTCAATAAAGACACATCTAGATTTGATTCCTCTTGAGGATCCATTTCATGAACCTGTCTTCGAATATTATCTAATGCAGATCGTGATATATCTAATATTTCTTGTAATTTCCCCTCTCCCTCCTTGGTTGCTAGATGTGATCGTAATGTTTCCATACTCAATATAACCGAAGTAAATTTATATCCTATCGTATCATGTAATTCTCTTGCCATTCTATCCCTTTCCTCAAGCAAAGTTATTCTTTCTACTTGGGACGAATATTGTTCTAAAATTGCATTCTTATCTTTAATCAATTTCAGTTTTTTCTTAATAGCATCCATAGAATAAACAACTCTTTGTAGTAAATGACCTACGCCATATATAAAGAGAACATCAAATATACTTAGAAGCAGCTTATTTCGATCAAACCCGAAATTCAAGAAAACTCCCAATACACAGATAATTATCGTTGCAGGTAATGCATAGAAATTTACTTTTCCACGACAAAAAAATGCAAGCGTCAAAATTGCAGGAGATAAAAACTGAGCCAAATGATATGTATATGCAAAATAAAGCGAAAGTCCACCTACTAAGATAATTTCTGTTACTACATATAATTCACTTTGTAATTTATATAATATGACAGGTATGACATAAGACAGAAATGTACTTATAAAAACAATCTCAAGTGGAAAGTTTGGATTATCTTGATATGTCAAAGTAACAATTGCAACAATCCAAGTGATCCGAATAAGTATCATTACCCATTCCTGCCAAAGTAACTTATTTTTTATGTCATTCAACTTTCATATACCCCCTATCAAGATGAATATTATACATATCCCCTATTTTTCCATTTTCATCATAGCAAGGTTATGACACTTTGTCACTGCCTTATATTACATTCTTTTTGCTATGTTAGTAGCCGAAACATGTCACTAATATTAAGGGAGTGAACAAAATATGTGTATTTTAAAAGTACAGAACTTAACTAAGAAAATTGGAAGGCGCACACTCGTTAATCAATTATCATTTGATGCTCGAAAAGGAGAAATTCTTGGTCTTCTAGGCCCAAATGGTGCTGGAAAATCCACTACAATTAAAATGATTGTTGGCTTAATCTCCAAAACCAGTGGAACAGTCACAATTAACAAAAAAGACACAAGCAAAGACTTTAAAGAAGCTATGAAACATATTGGAGTGATTGTTGAGAATCCTGATTTATACAAATTTTTATCTGGCTATGATAACCTCCTTCACTTCTCTAGAATGACACCTAATATTCCAAAAGAACGTTTAGATGTGGTTGTTTCTTTAGTTGGGTTGGAAAAAAGTATTCATAATAAAGTTTCCACTTATTCTTTAGGAATGAAACAGCGGCTTGCTCTTGCAATTGCTTTGGTACACAAACCTGCCCTTCTCATTTTAGATGAACCTACAAATGGATTAGACCCTCAAGGAATTAGAGATTTAAGGTTTCATTTAAAACAACTAGCTACAGACGAAAATGTAGCAATTGTTGTTTCAAGCCATCTAATGGCCGAAATGGAAATGATGTGTGATCGCATCGCTATTATAGACAAAGGAGATTTAATTGGTATACATGATATAAAAGATATTACGAAAGAACAGATACAAGCTGTACAATTTGAAGTAGACCGAACAGACTTAGCAATCCCACTCTTACAAAAATCAGTAATAGGTGAAGAAATCATAACAAATCAAAATGTCATTACGATCAAAATAAGTAAAGAACATATACCTGAAATTTGCGATACATTAGCCAAAAATGGAGTGAATGTTTATGGTGTTCAAACCATTAAAACAACTTTAGAAGACAAATTTATTGAAATGACTGGAGATGAAGTGCACAATGATTAATCTAATAAAAAATGAAAATATGAAAATTTTCAAACGAAAAAGAACTTGGATTATGGTAGGTGTTATGGTTGTATTTATTTTCATTCAATTCCTAAACGTAAAGCTTTCCAGCCAAGTTAATTATGGGGATGACTGGAAGACATCTCTTATTGAAGAAAATGCATTACTTCAAGTTGAAAAAGAATCTCTAAAATTACCTATTGAAAAAATAGAAAATGAAAAAAAACTTTTACTAAATAATTATTACATTGACAGTAATATAAAACCAACAAACAATGCATGGTTCTTTACGATTGGACAAAGTACAAATTTTTTAATAGCTATCTCCATTCTTACACTCATAATAGCTGGTGAAATTGTTGCAAGTGAATTTCAATCCGGTACAATTAAATTTTTATTAACACGAACCGCTACTCGCACACAAATATATTTTTCTAAATATATTTCTACTTTATTATTTGGATTTTTCTTAATCGTAATGACGTTCCTTCTTTCCATTCTATTTAGTGGCATTCTTTTAGGCTTTGATGGAATAAATGGTGAATACTTATTTGTCAAAGATCATGCCGTTCAAAAAACAAGCTTCCTTCAGGCACTAATTGGTAGCTTATTATTTAAGATTCCTTACTTAATTATTGTTGCAACTTTAGCATTTATGATTTCAGCGGCGTTTAAAAGCACTACATTCTCTATCGTATTTTCTCTTTTAGTAGCAATTGCAGGTTTTGTCATGAGTATCTCATTAAAAGGTTTCAGCTGGACAAAATATTTCATCTTCTCTCATACGGATTTATCAAGTTTCGTATATGAGAATCCCCCTGTAGAGGGCATGACTTTCAGTTTTTCTATACTATTTATCTTAATTCATATATTCATCATGCATGGAATTGCATACCCCATATTCGTAAAAAAAGATGTCGCTTAAATTTTTTATTAAAGACTGGAGGAAAATACATTGAAAAAAAGATGGATTAAATTCTGTATATTAATAACTCTTATACTTACTGGTTGTTCAAATTCCGAAAGTAAAACAAAAGAACAACAACTGGAGCTATCCGCTACTGATGTTAAAACGTTAACATTAGATAACCGTAACGGCAATATTGATATTTCAACAAATCCTAAATCAGATAAAATAGAGGCTTCTATTACTGCAAAGGCTAAAGGTATCAGCATGGATAAATTAAAACTAGGTCTTTCAGCCAAAAATGGAATTGCAACTTTAAACACTTCTTTTGATGGACAATTTTTTAGCAATAGCGAAACTTGGGTTGATGTCAAACTATCATTACCTAAAAACATAAAAGTTGAATTTAAAAAGACTCATAGAGACGGCGATATCAAAGTCTCTAACCTCGATTCAGATATAAATATACTTAATGTCAACGGTAATATTGACATTTCCAACGTTAATGGAACTGTAAGTGTAACAAATAGAGATGGAAATGTAGATATTGTGCATACAAAGTCTGACATTAATCTTGATAATAACAACGGAAAAGTTGTTATTAAGGATATAAAAGGATCTATAAGAGCCAAAATTGGTGATGGTTCAGCCGCTATCAATAATATTGAAAAGAATGTTACCATCTTAGGTGCTAAAAGCGATAAAATAAAAGTAAATAATGTTAAAGGGAAAATAACTTTTAATAAATAAAATTGATTTACTTATACAGGATAAAAACCAACCGCATTTTTTAATAATTCGGTTGGTTTTTTCCTTAAATACACCTTAATAATTTCCGAATATTCAATTATTTAATTTCAAATAATCCCAATCACATTCAAAAAGACAATGACAATCGCAATCGGAGCGACAAATCGAAGCAAGAATACCCAGCAAGTGAACAATGCTTTCCCGTAATTACCGCCAACAAAAAATTCTGCTTCTAATACCTTTTTCTCCATTTTAAATGAGACGAAAATACTAATAAACAAAGCTCCAAGTGGCATTAAAATATTACTAGATAAAAAGTCTACCGCATCAAAAATATTTTTACCAAAGATTGTAATATCATTCCATACACCAAATGAAAGTGCAGATGGGATACCAACTAAGAAAATTAAAAATCCAATGATCCATGACAATTTCTTTCTTCTTTCCTGCTGTCCATTCGCTAGTGCTGAAACAACCGTTTCAAGTAGTGAAAACGCAGATGTTAACGTTGCAAATGTGAATAGTGCAAGAAATACTGTTAAGAAAAAGCTACCAAATGGAATTTGACTAAAAACTGAAGGTAACACAATAAATAGTAACCCTGGTCCTTCTGTCGGTTCCATTCCTAGTGAAAATACTGCTGGGAAAATAGCTAGACCAGCGAATAAAGAAACAAATAAGTTTAGTCCAACAATTGTTACCGCTGAGCGTGGCAAACTTTCTTTTTTATTTAAATAAGAACTATACGTGACCATGATGGATATCCCAATGCTAATAGCAAAGAATGATTGCCCCATTGCAAACAAAATACTTTCAGATGTGATTTTTGAGAAATCAGGCTGTAAGAAGAATTTGACTCCTTTCATCGCATCATCAAGTGTTAAGGAGCGTACAATAAGAGCAACAAACAGAACGAACAATGCTGGTAACATATATTTACTCGCTTTTTCGATTCCATTTTGTACCCCTTTTGATACAACCCAAATCGTAATAAACATAAAAGCAAAATGGCCAACAATTGCCCAAACCGGATCCCCAATTGTTTCTGTAAATAGTGAACTATAATTTTGCTGCGGTGTAATCAGTTGTCCAGTTATCCCTCTGAATAAATAGATTAATACCCAGCCACCAACAACACTATAAAATGATAACAAAATAAAACAAGTTCCAACGCCAAGACGTCCAATCCAATGCCAGCCTGTATTTGGTGCGATACTTTTAAATGCTCCGATTGCTTGTTTTTGTGTACTGCGCCCTATCATAAATTCAGCTATCAATAACGGAAGACCTATTAATACCGTAAACAATATAAAGATTAAAAAGAATGCTCCTCCCCCGCTCTTTCCAGCAATATAAGGAAACTTCCATATTGCTCCAAGCCCAATTGCAGATCCTGCTGCAGCCATTATAAATCCTAATTTCGAAGTCCACTGCTCCGTCTGTTTCATCCTATTTTCCTCCTAATTACATCTTTTTATATTAATAAATAAATATTATTAACCAATCCAAATAAACCCTCCATTTCTTCCTATATATAATAAAAAAATGGCCCAGCATCTCTTTATATAAAGAGACGCTAAGCCATTTACTTAACGCGGTACCACCCTTATTGATTCCATTATGAATCCACCTTAGCAGTAATCGTTTGATTACAAACCTGTTATCGAAGGTTAACCGTTAAGATTTACTAAGAATTAGACTTCTGTTCCACCTTACTGCTCCTAGGCGAGTTCAGGATGTCATTTGACTATGTCACACCAACCCATAGCTCTCTGTACAAACACATGACCTTACTACTCCTATTCAACGCACTCTAATATTCTGAATATAATTTCTTTTGAAATTACTACGAATTATATCGGTTATATTTATGACTGTCAAGTAAGTTATTTATTTTTTTGTCGAAAGAAAGAAACTTAACTGTACAAATTTCTATCACTAAAAAAGAATCTTCGCAACAAGCGCGAAGATTCTTTTTCTTTATGGCACGAGACGCGTACAATCTCTCGGAAATGCACTCGCTTCTCTCACATTTGATAGTTCTAAAAACTTATATACAAGCCTTTCTAACCCAATCCCAAAACCACCATGAGGCGGACATCCATATCGGAATGTATTAATATAAGACTCGAAGTTTTCTGGCTGTAACCCTTTTTCTTTAAAAGAAGCAAGTAACATACGATACTCATGAATTCGCTGCGCACCTGATGTAATCTCTAATCCTTTATATAATAAGTCAAAAGAATCCGTAACAGCTTGATTTTCTTTATTCGGCATCGTGTACATCGGTCTCGCTTCTTTCGGATAATGTGTGATAAAGACAAAATCACTACCGTATGTTTCCTTCACATATTTTCCAACTAGTTTTTCCCCTTCTGTATCTAAGTCGCCTGCTGGTGATTCTTTTCGGTACTTTGTTTTTAAAATGCTCTGCGCCTCTGCAAGTGTAATCTTTGGAATTTCTGTAATTATAGGAACCGTAACTTGCAAGAGCACTAATTCTTTTTCACATTTCTGTCCTACTTGTTCAAACATATAACGTAAAACATCTGCCTCTAATGCCATCACTTCATAAAAGTCTTCAATAAAACCCATCTCTACATCTAATGATATATATTCATTCAAATGACGAGAAGAGTTATGATGCTCAGCTCGATAAACAGGAGCAATTTCAAAAACAAGTTCAAAACCACCTGCTACCATCATCTGTTTATAAAACTGAGGAGATTGAGCTAAATATGCCTCTTTCTGAAAATAAGGGAGTTTAAAAACATTCGCTCCCCCTTCTGCTCCTTGAGAAACGATTTTCGGCGTAAATATACGTGTGAAATCGTTCTCTATTAAAAATTCACTAAATGCCTGTACGAGCGTAGATTGAATCGTAAAAATGGCTTGTATCCGTTCATGCCGAATCGATATGACGCGCTCATTCAACATTTGATCTAAACCAACTTGCAGCTTTCTTTTATTCACTTCAAAAGGAAGTGGCTCAGCAGTATTTAACACTTTTACTTCTTCTACAAGCAGTTCCACACCTAATTCTGTTTTTGTGGTTTCCACAAGTTCGCCAATAATTTGAACAACACTTTCTACGTCTACTTTATATCCCGCTAATTCTTTTTCTAACACGCATTGAATAACACCTGTTCGGTCACGTAATAATAAAAAACTGATATTCCCCAAATGCCGAATTTTTTTCACCCAACCTTGTAGTAAAACCACCTTTTTACTACATGTTTTACATTCACGAACGAGTGACCGCTTCATTGATTGATCCATTATTGTTTCCTCCTATATTTTCATATTTATTTACATTATTGTTATCATCATCATCATCCACGGCCACTCACCTCCTTTCAAAGAATACAAAAATCCGCCCCTATAAATAGGGACGGATTTTTCCGCGGTACCACCCAAATTGTCATACTGACCATCTTAAACCTGATAACGGTAGGTACCATTTGCTTTTACTAACCTTCACGTTCAAAGCAACGCTCACAGATGTCTTTCCATCATGCGGTATCGCAATCTTTTCAGCAGTTGATTGCTCTCTGGAGACCCTTACATCATGTACTTTTCCTGTTCACCACTTTTTATATTTACAGAGTATTCTATTCCTTTAAAAGAGAAAATGCAAGGTGTTTTTTCATTATTTTCTGATTTTAATTTCAAATTCATTCTGAAACAATTTCTTCTAATGTCATTCCTCTCGAATCTTTCACTAAAACAACATCAGTTTGATTTGCCACTTCTTCAAGTTCTTTTGCATCATGACTTCCCCTCCCACTCAGAAAGAAACTATTTCATTACATAACAATTTGTTTTCCTAGGCATATTATTAGTAAATTTCTTCTGGAGGTCTATACATGAGAAAAATTATAAGTTTCTTACTCTTACTATTATGCATGATAATGACAAATCAAGCATACGCCTATTCCCCACAATCATTACCCATCTCACAGAATTCAAAACAATGGAAAGTACATATTGACGAAGTAAAGAAAACAGACAAAAACATGTTACAACCTAAAAAAGATGTTTTTCACACGTATCACTTCTCAGTACAAAACATTGGAAAAGATGAAGTATATAACGTACAAGTGGAAGTATTCCGAAATGAACCAAACACGGAAACAAAATATGAACTCTTTTCTTTAAAAGAAGCTCGATTAGCAAGTGGGAAAACAGGGTTTGAACATGCAAATTTTCCTGTTTCCGTAAAAACAAACGAGGTAGATGTCATGATTACATGGCAAGAACATCCTTTCCGTGCAATGCGAAATGGTCAAAAAGTTGAGGGAAGAAAGTTTAAAGAGCATTTTGTTTTTAAGGAATCTCAAAAATAAAATTCTTCTACAAGATTAGAAAAGATTTCTTGCAATAATCATATCTGTATCTTCAAACTTATAAAACAAATATATTAAATGGAAAATTGCGTTGGTCTTTCTAAAAAATATTAGGAAAGAATGACGCTTTTTTGTATCATTCTTTTTCCCTTTAAAAACTCTAACTACCTTTCAACTTCCTAGCGTGGCTCCATTAAATGACCTTAATGCAGAATATTCAATTTAGCAAGCAGGAAAAACCTCAGTCAATCGCTAATAACCAGTGTGGAATGAAAAATACTGATTAAAATTCACCTGATAAATGGAGGTTGAAAATTATGACTCATACCAACTATGCACTAACAACAGGAAAAACAGAACGAGCAATTATCATTGGGGGTGGTATTGGAGGGTTACTAACTGCAAGAGTACTTTCTACCTACTATAAAGAAGTGCTTATAGTCGATAAAGATACTTTTCCAGAAAGACCTGACAACCGTCCTGGTACTCCACAAGCCTTCCATCCACATCGTTTTACCCAGCGTGGTAAATTAATTACAGAACGACTCTTTCCAGGCTATGAAAATGATTTAGCAGCACAAGGTGCACCCTCAGTACTAAATAAAACCATCCATAACATGAATCAATATGGCACGATAGAAATGCAATATCCACGGAATGATGTCAAATTCAGTAGAGCTTTGCTTGAATGGACACTTCGTAAACAAGTACAAAAAATTTCTAATATTAGTTTTCTCACAAATCATAACGTAATTGGTTTATTAATGACGGTTGGTCAAACAACTGTTACAGGAGTCCAAGTCTCAGAACGCGGAAAATCTGAACAAGTACGAACACTAAATGCTGATTTGATAGTTGATGCTAGTGGTCGTTCCTCTAAACTCGTAAATTGGCTTCAAGATCAGGGTTATGATGTGCCAGATTCAGATCGCTTGAAAGTCTCCCTTGGATATAGTACTCGCCGCTATAAGGTTCCCTCCCACCTACTACATCTCACAGAAAAATGGGACACAATCACTATTGCAGGGCAGCCAACTAAAGAAACTTTTACAGGCGTCTTTTCCTTTATTGAAAATAATATAGCCGAAGTGCTAATCTATCGTCCTGGTGGACATTATCCTCCTACAAATGCCGAAGAGTTTGAGCAGGCTATTTCCCAGCTCCCAAGTCCGATAATTGGCGAAATTTTGCACGAGTTTGAACCAATATCCTCTCCTCGGAGTTATCGTGTTCCAGAACTGTTTCGTCATCACTTTGAACAAATGGATCGATGGCCCTCTGGATTGTTAGTCTTGGGAGACGCATTCTGTATTTACGATCCAATTTTCGGTCAAGGAATGACCGTTGCTGCAATTGAAGTAGAAGTACTCGAGTCTTGCTTGCAAGAACAACAACATAACCCTATCCCTCATTTCGAACAAAGAGTTCTCAAAAAAATGCAAGATGTAATCGAACCAGCTTGGTGGCTCAATTGTGCTACTGATTTGCAGTGGAAAGGTGTCGAATATGTGAGTTCACAGCAATTGAAAGGGATTTCTTTTGGCCAAAAATATATGGATTTATTTCTTAAATATGCCACAACCGAGCGTGATTTCAAATTATACGGAATGTATTGGGCAGTAAACTCATTAGCAATCTCACCACATACTATATTTGATCCACAGCTAGTAACTACCATTCTCACTTCATCTACTGAAGGACAGCGCTTCCTTGATGAACTCTTGCTAGCCCATGGTCAATCATTAGATGTAGTATTAAATCAAATTGTACCTACTTTCTCTCAGACAGCCTTTGCGTCAGTAAATCAATAAATCTGGAAAACTCCTAGATGACTGGATAGGTAATTTTTGATAGTAAATACAAATAATAAAGAAACCCCGGCATAATCGGTGTTATGCCAGGGTTTCTTTATTATTCATTCATATTCTTAATTTGTACTAATTCCTCTTGCCGTCCAAATCCGATCAATTTCCGCCGCGTGTTGTCCACCATATAGAAGAGCATCTGCTTGTTTAATCGCTTTTGCCCCATCACGGAATTTAGCATTTGGCGTTAATGACCAGTGCGATTGTAAAATGATTTTTGTGGCTACATCACGGCCAAAGGATTGTGCCATTTCATACTCTCCTTGGGACCAAATTTCTCCGTCTGCATGTACTTCATTTTGCACATCTCTTGGGTACACCTTATTATTATCTAATCGACGCAAACATGTTGGATTTGAACTTGAATAAGAAGTCGCATCCCATTCTCCTACACATGCTTTTCCATATCCTGTAGTTGATGTAGCATCTTCATAAGTTGCACCTAAGAAATCTCCAAATCCCTCTCCCATCGCCCCACCTTCTGGAGAACTACCAAAGCCCGGAACTTGATTATCTTGAATCGAATGCCCATATTCATGTGCGATGATTCCTGCATCTTCAGCATCATCTACTCCACCAGTTCCAAATGTTAAATCTTTTGTTGACGGGGAATAGAAAGAATTATCATCTCTCGTTCCGTTCACATTTACTTTAATAGAGCGATTGTTAATGTTCTTAAATCCTATTTGCTGGATATAACGTTGTAAAGTATCGATATGATAATATGCCATTACATCTTCAAAACTATCATTTGAACGTGTGTAATTAAATTGAAGAGTTGAAGATTTTGTTTTTGCCTTTGAAGAAATTGTGACATAATCTCCAACTAAAAAGCCTGTTCCATTTAAGCCTTTTAAAGTAACTGTTTTTAATTGATTATTTAATGCTGCTGAATCTGCATCATTATTATCCTTTAATCCAGTTACACTACCACTTGTTACGACAGGATTCGGCAAAAACACTTTCCCTGTTCCCTCCGCTTTACGATTTATATCTACCTTTTTTAGTAGTTTTCCATTTTCAGCGTCAATGAATGTTTCCCATGCACCAAATGGTTGATTGGAGTGAACTACAACTCGGTATACAGGAATGGCAACTCCCTCTTCAATGATATACCCGAATTCTTTCATTGTTGGAGCCCATAAATTTTGTTCACTTTCTCCACCAACATATACCTTTGATTTTTGCTCTGCATCTTTTTCACTAATTTTTTGCTTTATTTCTTTCACATTTTGAACAGGCTGATAATCAGAAACAGCAAGTACCCCTTGTCCTTTTCCATTAAGAGTCACGGTTATTTGTTTTGAAAATACAGGGGAACCATTTACTACTTGTTGAAATCTAACATATGAAGCTACCTGTGTATCAGTAGTTGAAATATACTGTAAGTCTGATAGATCTGTCTTTAATGAATATTGCGCGGCATTCGCTTTTAAATATTCGGCTGCTTTTTCCTGAGGAGAATACCTGTCTATCTTAACTTGTTTCTCTTCTACCGCTGAAACAACCGATACTGTACCTAACACTAACGGTATTGCTGTAGCAATTGCTACCATCCTTTTTTTGAACATTAGAATCACTCTCCACTCTCTTAATAAATTTTGAATGTACGAGTAATTCTATAAGATCAATTATATTACCTTTATCTTTTTTATATTAATACAGAAAGTAATATTTTCTCAATATTTGTGTATCAAAATGATAAATACTTTCGAAAGATATTATTCGCTATGGATATTAAGCAGAAATGTTTGTTTTTAATTAGACATTTACCAATCGTAACTCATATGGTGGCAATAAAAAAACGGGCTATTTTTTTACCTAACGATAGGTTGAAAATTGTTTTAATGCATGCTATTCTGAATATGATCTTACATGTTAGGAGGCTCAATTATGAGTAAAAGTGAGGAAACCCTTTCTGCAATAATCGAGGCAAGCTATCGTTTATTCGCAGAGCACGGAATCGCTAAGACCACATACACAATGATTGCCGAGGAAGTCGGAATCGCAAAACCATCTATTTATTATTACTTCAAATCTAAAGATGCGTTAATCGAAGGCTTATTTGATGAGCTATGTCAGGCAGTTCAATTTTCAACCTTCTTTAAGACTGATGAATTTACAAAAAACAATTTTATTGAAAAATGTATTGAAATTGGTTTAAACATAATCGATGAACAAGATAAAGATCCTTATTTTAACCGTGTCCTACAAGAATACTTGTTACTTGCATCTAGAAATAACAATTATAATGAACGGCTCCTTTCCATACAAAGAGAATATTTAAAGGGATTTGAAGCACTTCTTACTAAAGCAAATTCATTGCAACTTATTGAGGATGATAACCTGACAGCCAAAGCTCATATGCTCGCATTGGTGCTTGATAATATCGGGAATTTCATGATGTTTGATACAAACATGGATTATAAACAAATATGGATTGAAGCTGTGCATAGCATATTTAAAGGACGTGTTTCCCATGGAAATTAAAAGAAGAATTATTGGATTAGATTTTGCTAGAGCATGGGCTATGTTTGGAATGCTAATTGTTAATTTCATGGTTATAACCGGGGCTGAAGGTAATGGCCCTCCATGGTTAATAGCCTTTATGTCACTATTTGAGGGTCGCGCTTCTGCTCTATTTGTCATACTTGCAGGTATAGGAATCTCCCTTATGACTAAATCATCCGTTCCTAGTAGTAATCCAATTAAAATTATGGCTAGTCGAAAAATGATTTGGAAGCGATCGTTGTTCTTATTTGTATTAGGCTTATTGTTGTACACAATCGACTGGGCAGGTGATATATTACACTACTACGGCGTGTATCTCTTTATTGCAGCCTTCTTCATTACAATAAATAAAAAGATATTGCTTTGGTTATCGATACTCATTTTACTCATTGCACAATACCTCCAATTAACCTTTAATGCCTTTGAAGGCTGGGGAGGCCCCATTCCTTTTATAAACTATATAGATTTCTGGTCAGTAAAAGGATTCCTCCGTAATTTATTCTTTAACGGCTACCACCCTATTTTCCCATGGTTCTCGTTCTTCTTAGTTGGTATGCTGATTGGACGAATGGATCTTCATAATAATAAAATTAGAAAAAAACTATTAATAATCAGCCTAATCATTTCAACAACTGCTGAATTGTTGTCAAAAGTATTGACTCATTTTTTCATCCCCTATATCGGAAAAGAATCCTCTACCTTTTTATTTAATACAGGACCTATTTTACCAAACATTTTATACATCTTATCTGCCACCGGATCTGCTTTAATAATCTTGATTCTTTGCTTATTTATTACTGAGAGGTATGAAAAAAATTGGTTTATTGGGGCCATCGTTAAAACCGGACAATTAACTTTAACTCATTATGTAAGTCACGTCATTTTAGGCATCGGAACATTGATCCTTTTACACAGACTTGAAAATCAATCTTTATCTTTCGTATTAATATTTGCCATTTGTTTCTTCATTTTTAGTATATTATTTAGTATTTTATGGAGAAATAAATTTTCTAGAGGACCTATAGAGTGGATTATGAGAAAAATCACTGGATAAGTTATTAATTTATCACTCTATTTTTCCATATATAGGGGAATACTGTATAACATTATGTAATAAATTACTGATAACACATACTATTTTACATGGCATAATCCAAAGTTGAGATAATGTATTGGAGACTTACACTTTTAACTCGATACGTTTGTCCGTTAATAAGACCGAATGAGCTTCTAATACCTCTTAACAGAGCTCTGTCCGCATGTGTTAAACTTGGATGAAAAGCTCCTTGTCCACTTTCTAACTTTGAAAGATCAAATAAATTGTTGTATTTCTTTTAAATAATAATAGTTAATTCATGCTTGATTTGAATAAGCATCTCAATAGTAATGAGATGCTTTGTTTTTGTCTGAGGAAATCATCAGTTTCTTTATTCATAACGTTCCTAAAATCGCTTCTGTATGATTGACTGACAGATGTTCCATGATGTTAATTAATATTGTTTAACGTCATTTGGTCGATTACAATCCATCTTTTTCTTCTCAGCTTCTTCTATATTCCATTCATCTCCCCAAAAAAGTGTAACTGTATCTTCAGCTTGCAAATTTTGATAAGCGTCTACTCTCTCTGTAACCCCATTATCAATTATATTTAACTCATCATTTAAGTTAATTATTGAAGGTTCAAATTCCTTTTCTGAATCATTTCGTTTATTAGTAGTCATACAACATCTCTCCTGTATAATGAAATACTTACCATACACAACGATAGTATTTCTATTTTATGTAGGCTTATACCTTTACGAACACTTGATTACGTATCTGTATGAATTATTTAAGGGCGCAACATATTTGTACCAGAGCCACTAATCGTATAGTATACATGTACTTTCAGATAGATAAGCAATGTTTATGTACACATAAAAAAGGAAGAGAATTTTTATAATTCTCTTCCTTTTTAAGTAGGGAAACTTTCATGTTCTTTAGTTATTCAGTTCATCGAAAAATGCTGTAGAATTTACCCTTTCTATTATAACAATATAAAATATAAATAATTTGAAATATTACATATTGAAATGTATTTATATTGTTATAAGTACTTTCTATAATAATGGTATAAACATTTAACACATCTTACAAGAAAGAGGAGGAAATAATATGGAAATCGCAATGGCAGTTTTGAAATTTGTAGGTGGAGTACTTCCATTAGTTCAAGAACTTTTAAAAGCATTTTTGTAAGTTTATCATTCAGCAATTATTTATAAGGATTATCATACTTTTGTTTTATAAGGTAAAATAGCATTTTTGTTTAAATTTATACACAGTTTATATACAATTCAGACACATTTAACATGATGAGTTTCTGAAAATTGGTGGTAATATTAACTTGTTGAAAACGACATGTTTCGACAAATACAAATAACCCTCTTTACCCCTGAATCCCTGCCCGACATTCCGCAGGGATTCTTGTAATTTTTTACGCTCCATTCTCAAGTTACTTTTATAAAAAATTCGAACTTTCCATCTATATCCTATTTTTCATTTAGCTAGCTGGACTCAGTTTAATACGAACCTTTTTCTCACCTAAAGAAATTTCATCCTCTTCTTGTGACAATGCTTTAAACGTAAATTGTTTTACTAATAAATTTTCTTCTAATAAATCTTTATGCTTTGTTAGAGTGTTTTGTAATTCATCCTCTGTATCCAAAATAACATCTACTCGTAAATTAACTGGTAAATTCAATTGTTTTCGATACTCTTGAACAGCTCGAATAAATTCTCGCGCCACTCCTTCTTGTAATAGTTCATCTGTCACATTCGTATCTAACATTACCGTATATTGTCCATTTGTAGTATTAGAAAACCCTACTTTGGGTACTTGTTCTACTAATACATCTTCAAGCGTTACAACAACTTCTTCCCTAGATACAAGCTTACACAATGCTTTTTCAGTCGAAACAAAGTTTTGTACTTCTTCTTGCGATAATTGTTTTAGCCATTGATTTACAGCGTTAACGTTCTTCCCGAACTTCGGTCCTGCAGTCTTAAAATCGAGCTTTAATTGGTACGATGTATACTGTGTTTCATCTAATTCTACATGAAATGCTTTTACGTTCAGTTCATCCATAACAATATCACGATAGGATTCCCAGTCCACTTTCTGCTCATGGTGCTCAAGTAATACAAGCTCTGCTAATGGTTGCTTCACTTTTAATCCATGCTGATTTCGGTTGCTACGTCCCATCTCAACAACTTGTAAAACGGCATTCATTTCTTGCTCTAACTTGGTTTGAATAAGCTTTTCATCCGCTGTTGGATAATCTGTTAAATGAACACTATTTCCTTCTAAGTTAAGATGAATATCTTCCGCGACAAATGGAGTAAACGGAGCAAGTAATTTACTAAGCGTAACAAGCACTTCATGAAGCGTTTCATATGCAGCTGCCTTTTCAGGATTCATGCCAGACTCCCAAAAACGATTGCGCGAACGTCTTACATACCAGTTACTAACCTCATCTACAAGAACCGCAATTTCACGCGCTGCATTTGTAAATTGATACTCGTCTAATGCATTTCTTACTTGTTTCACTGTACTATGAAGACGTGATAATACCCACTCATCTAATTTCGTCCGCTTGACCTCATACTTTTCTTTTGGATTGTATTTATCTAAGTTTGTATATAAAACATAGAAGCTATATACATTCACAAGTGTATCTACTAGTTTTGACTTCGCCTCTTGCACAGTTCTTTCAGAAAAACGCTTTGCATTCCAAGGTGCACTATCAACAAGAAGTGCCCATCTTAATGCATCTGCACCAAATTTCTCGACTAATTCTACTGGATCTAATGCATTCCCTTTACTTTTAGACATTTTCTGTCCTTGTTCATCTAACACATGCCCAAGAGATAATACACGTTTATATGGTACTTTTCCGGTATATAAAGCCGCTACTGCTAATAAACTATAAAACCAACCACGCGTTTGATCGACACCTTCAGCGATTACATCAGCTGGAAATTGTTCCTCAAAAAGCTCTTTATTTTCAAACGGATAATGATACTGTGCAAATGGCATCGAACCGCTATCAAACCAAACGTCGATTACTTCTGGCGTACGAGTCATCGAACTACCACATTTTTCACAGCATACCTTCACTTCATCTACATACGGTTTATGCAGTTCTAAATTTTCTGCTGTATGCCCTACGCTATGTTTTCTTAATTCATCGATGCTCTTCGGTGCAAATTGATGATCACAGTTTTTGCATTCCCATACGTTTAACGGTGTTCCCCAGTATCGTTTTCGGCTAATATTCCAGTCCACCATATTCTCTAAAAACTTTCCAAATCGCCCATGTTTCATATGATCTGGATACCATGTGACTGCATCATTATTCTTTAAGAATGTCTCTCTGATCTCAGTTGTCCGAATGAACCAGCTTTCTCCAGCATAATACAAGAGTGGTGAATCACAGCGCCAGCAATGCGGATAACTATGTTCATATTTTTCTTTAGAGTATAACAATCCTTCCTGCGCTAAGTAACGAACAATATCAACATCACATTCTTTCACAAACTTCCCTTGTAAAAATGGAACAGCTTCCGTATACTTACCTTGTTCATCCACAACATGAAGGAATGATAATCCTTGATTCTGTACAACTTTATAATCATCTTCTCCATACGCTGGTGCGATATGAACAAGCCCCGTACCACTATCTCCCGTAACAAAGTCTGCCGAAATAACACGATAGCCATTCGTAACTTCATCCATAGGAAATGGTGCTGCATATGAAGTACCTACTAATTCTTCTCCTTTATGGGTAGACAATACTTGATAATCTTCTTTTAATACATTGCTTGCCAGCTCTTTTGCAACAATATAAACCGAATCAGCTTGCTGTGCTTTCACATACTCCATATCTGGATGTACAGCAAGTGCTACATTGGCTGGAAGAGTCCATGGCGTTGTTGTCCATCCAAGAAAGTATTCATTTTGACTATGCAATACTTTAAACTTTACCGTTGCACTTAAATCTTTTACTGTTTTATATCCTTGCGCTACTTCATGTGAACTAAGTGATGTTTGACAACTTGGACAGTATGGCGAAACTCGATGTCCTTTATATAGCAGCCCTTTTTCATGAATAGTCCCAAGAATATGCCATACACTCTCGATATAAGGATTTTCCAAAGTTACGTACGGGGCTTCCATATCGACCCAATATCCAATGCTCTCAGTAAATTCACGCCACTGCTTCTCATACGTAAATACACTTTCTTTACATTTTTGAATAAATGGTACAATTCCGTACTCTTCAATCTCATGTTTACCAGAAATACCAAGCTGTTTTTCAACTCCCAATTCTACCGGTAATCCGTGTGTATCCCATCCAGCTTTTCGAAGTACTTTATATCCAGTCATTGTTTTATATCTCGCTACTAAATCTTTAATCGTCCGTCCGAGCGCATGCCCCACGTGTGGCAGTCCATTTGCAGTTGGTGGCCCCTCATAAAAAACGAAAGATTGTGCACCTTCACGATTTCGAATGGATTGTTCAAAGATATTCTGCTTATTCCACTGCTTGCGAATTCGTGTTTCTCTCCCTACAGCTGATTCTTTTACATTTACCTTCTCCATTTACAATCACTCCTTTGAAAATTTGTAAAAGCACACAAAAAACCCGTCCCTATAAATAGGGACGGGTTTACCCGCGTTACCACCCTAATTCTATTAGCATCTTAACTAATAGCACTTAGCAACGTACTAACATACGCGTTCTTTGTAACGGTAGACATCCGTCCGAGCTTACTTTATTCAGCCACGGCTCCTCGGAGATGATTTTCAAATAAAGTCTGTACACCGGCTTTCAGCAAGGCGCCGGCTCTCTGGGGAACAGTACACTATTTTACTCTTTCTCGTCTTCAGATTTGTATACTTTTATTAAAAGTTATTTTATTCCATGAAACAGACAATTGTCAATCAATTCAAAAATATATTTTCATTTTCGTCCTAGTTCTCGAATTTTATACATCATGAACAGTTGCTATTACTTTATTGTTTCCCACACTTCCTCTAACTCTTCATCTTCTTCTGCAAGCTCTGCAAAAAATCCAGTTTCATCCTCATGAAGAACCGTTTCAAGTTCTGCTTTCGCTTCAGCATTTCGATTTAAAACAGCTAAATAGTATGCTCTGTTGTATCGAACTAATAAATCTGAAGAATCAAAAGATAGTATATGATTTGTTAGTTCTTCTGCCCTTTCTGTTTTTCCAATCTGATGATAAGACGCTGCTAAAGCGAGAAACATTGCATGATCTTGCGGATGGTGCAGTACTCCCTCTTCCAGCATTGCAATAGACTCTTCAAATCTTTCTTCACTTTGATATATTTCCGCTAGAGCAAGGAATGCATGGCTCACAAAAGGCATTCTTTCGATTAATTGTAAACAGATCTTTTCTGCCTGTTTTCCTTCCCCTAACATGAACAAAACATTTGAATGTAACAAGAGCATGTCATAATCATTTGGCTCTTCTTTACACATCTGCTTTATTATTTCAAGAGCATCTCTTAACATCTCTTCATTTTCATCACCATGTTCGATGAGAAGATTTACAAGTTGCCGTGCCGCGCTAGTATTCCAAATGTTTTCTAAAGATGTTTGTAATACATCTATCGCTTCTGTAATCATATTCCCATTTTCATAAAATATCGCTAAACGCTGCGCTGCCATACTATTTTTAGCATTAAATTTTAAGGAAATTTCAAATAAATCAATAACAATTGTAATAAGGGAAATTTCTTTCGCACGGTTTTTCATTCGATAAAATGCTCTTGTAAGGATTGATTTCTTTGGCTCTTCATTTTGTTGTTGCTTACTCAGTCTCTCAGCAAGTGCAGATGCAGCGTACATAAATGCAGTACTTCTTTCTTTTTTCTTAATTGGCAGCAAATGAAGAGAATCTCGTATTTGAGATAATTTCCGCCTTTGTTCCATCGCTTGAACATACACTTCAAATACACGTTCATTTTCAATATCTTGCTTTATTAAATTTGTAACAAATGTAATTGCTTCCGGATTTCGCTTTTTAACAAGTACTTTTGCATAATGATATCGTACTTCCACATGTTCTTCATCCATTTGCAAAGCTTCTTCCATTAGTTCTTGTTCTTTATCTACATCTTTCATGGCGCCATATACATATGCAAGAGCGTCTAAACGCCACATTTCATTCACTCTGCCAGCCAATTTCTCTAACTCAGATAGAAGCTCTTTATGAAGAGAATTTTCTACTGAAAGCTCTGCCAAATACTCCATATTTACAATCATCGGTTCTTGGATCATTGCCTGAAGCATATGATGTTGTTCTTTTAAACGGTTTTCTTCTTTTTCGTATATTTCCGCTAACTTCAAATGTACTCCTATAAAGTTTGCATCTATTTCTAAGCAAGATTCATATGCTCTTTTTGCGTCTTCCAATTCCCCTAATACCATAAGGGATTCACCAATACGAAAATACGGAAGAGTACTCGGTCTATGCTTTATTGCTTGATGGTATCGTTTCATTGCTTGATCGTATTGTCCAAGAGATTCATATAAAATACCAGCATAACAGCCATACTCGGTAATATCCGCTCTTTCTTTTTCTAGTTTTCTTAAAAATGCTATCCCACGTTGTACAAATGGTGTCCCTTCAACTCTATTTACATATTCTTCTAAAACATTCGCTGTATTATTTTTCAAACATCGGATGCCATTTTCTAACTTTGACAACGCTATCTTTAATTGTTCTTCATTAGCCCCTAATTCCATTTCAGCGTCCCACAATACCATTCCTGCATTCATTAGAAACTCATCATTTTGTTCAAATTTCTTTTCCATGCTGAAAATATAATGCTTTGCATCATTATACTGTTCTTTTGCCATATAAATTTGAACTAAACCAAAATGAGAATAAATGTCTCCATCATTTCCTTCTAAAGAACGTTTATATATTTTTTCAGCTTCTTCAAATTCATCATTTTGAAAATACAAATCCCCTAATCGAGTATATAATGATGATGATTCTTCGCAATTTTCGATACCCTGCGATAAAATTGCTTCTGCACTCTTCTTATCTTCTAGATCTGATTCATATATTTCTGAGAGTTTTACATATGGATATGGTACCGTTTTGTCTAATTGAATGGCGATGCGAAGTCCTTTGATTGCTAAATGCAATTTCTCCATTTGATGCGCACATTTGGCTCTTTCATACCATATATGTGCTTCATACTTATATTCTTTCAATAAATCATTAAATACTTCATATGCTTCCTCATAACGCTCTAAATCTATTAAAACTAAACCATGATTCACAAGAATAAACCTATCTGGATGACGTTGCAATGCAATTTGCGACATTTGCAAGCCCTGTTCAGACTGATCTATATACATATATGATAATGCCAGAAAACTCCATGCGATTGGCTGATCCGCATCTAATTGTAACGATGAGCGGAAGCTAGAAATTGCTTCCTCATACTCTTCTTTCTCTAAAGAATAACGGCCATGTATAAAATGATACAATGCTTGATTATTCTTTTTCTCAATACTTTGCAAGACATCACTAGCCCGCTCCAGATCTTGAATACGGATAAAGCATTGTGCACTATGTAGCTTAACAAAATCTGAATCCGGATATCTTTCCATTAACCTTTCAGCACAAAAAAGAATAAACTCTTGATTCACTTCAACATCCATATGTTTGATTGTGTATAACCACGTGTATGGATTTTCATTTGTCTCTTGTAAAAATGATACGAGTTTTTCAATCCCTTTTTTATCCTGCTCTTCTAAATGATCCGTCAGAGAGAATAGCTTTCGGAAGTATACATCTTCCTCTTCTACTAAAAATGACAATTGTTCCTTTTTCTCCTTAGGAACAAATACGATAGATAAACCATCGGTGTAGCGATATCTTTCCTGTAACTTCTCATATTCAACAAAAAGCGGTTCCAAGAAATTAGGATCTTGAACAAAAAAAGATTGTAACTGATCATCATATCCAGAAAGAACTTGAACATGGGATGCATGTTCAATATCTATACTTAATAAAACAGGAATATTTTGATCGAGTAATGCTTTATAGTTCTTTTCGTTCCCCTTGAAATAACGACAAACATAGCCCAATTCTTCTAAATAAGTAACCGTATCTGAAAATTTTGATCCTGTTACATCAAATATATGATTTGCGACTTCATCTTGTGTACGACTTTCTCCCCATAAGCGAAGCATCATCTCCAAGCTCGCTGGAACACAATAATTATCTTTTTGTACGATTGGTACTAATGGCAATCTTACTTTTTTCCCATTCGGGTATTTTTCTATATTATGATATAGTGACTCCTTCAAACATACTTCCGTTTTTAATAGAGCAAGTAACTCCTCGTTCTTATTCATTTTATACAACGCTTCTGCACGTAAATGTGTAAAATAAGCTTTATACGAATGGTACGGTAATATCTGATCGATCTTATCTATTACAGTTAACATTTCCTCATAACACTGTAAATCTAGTAAATGTTTCACCTTTTCGAAATAAAAATACGGTACTTGCGGAAACTGATCTATCGCATCATTAATCAATTGCAATGCTCGTTTCTGTTCACCTTTATATGCATATAGCTGTGATAATAAATAAACCGCTAGTTCTTCATTTTCCTTATGTTCCATCCCCGCTAAAAGTGAGTGCTCCGCTTTCTCCCATTCTCCTATTTGTATATAAAAATAGCCCCATTTATCAAAGACTGGACGTGTACTATAACTCTCAGCTTTTTTCATATATTGGAATGCTTCTTCATTTCGTTTCATTTCTAAAAGGCATCTTACTAATGTAAAGTAGGCTTTTGATAAAATATCAGAATCTATTTGTTCTGCCTTTATATCGTCCAAAGCGTCTTTTAATAACTTTTCAGCATCAAGTACTTTTCGGTCATCAATTAGCTCATCACAATATAAAGAGAGCGTTCTCATATTTGGAAATTTTTTATATGAATAGCGAATTAGGAAGGCACTATATTGATGCATAAGCCCTTCATCTGTAAGACGGATTAGCGTATCAAATTCCTCATGCCCTGAAATCAAAGAAAGCCATTCCTTCACATAGGAGAACGTATTGGTTTCTTTTATATGTGCAATTTCGTTATTTACATCCTGTAATCCATCTACAAATCGTTTCTCCTTCAAACACATCTCTAATCGCCTAAATTCTAACATGCATTCACCTCTAGTAATTATTTTTCTTGCGCATCAGTAAGCAGTATTCTTATCCGCTTGCTTAGATTCTACACAGCTTATATCATGTATTCAATTAAAATCTTATATAATCTTCGATAATAGAAAATATTATTTAAATTATAGTTTAAAAAGAATAAAAATAACTATTTTTTCATGTATTTTGTTTAATTTGGTGAAATAAAATTTATTTTATTAAGTTAATCACCACTTATAAATCAAAATTTTATACGGTGTTTGTATCCCATCTAAACTTCTTTACTTTCGCTGAATTTTGGGGTGGGTCTTATTTCCTGAAATAACGGGACATAACAATTCCCATCCTTTTATTGACAAAACAAATATTTCCACATATATTATAAACAAATACTAAATGTTTAGTATTCTATATTTTCTATTTGAACGGAGGATACATATGACACGTTTAATGGTGCTAGGTTTACTCATGCAATACGGTCCTATGTCTGGATACGAATTACAACAAGCTATGCAATCAGCACAAACAGACACTTGGGCAGGTGTTTTTCCCGCTTCGATTTATCATGCTTTAAAAAAAATGGATAAAGAAGGATTAGTAGAGCTTGATGCCGTTGAAAAAACGGGCAATCGTTCCAAAGCAATTTATAGTGTTACACCTGCTGGAAAAGATGAATTCTATACACTCATGCTTCAGTCATTCCAGCAATCTTCAGTCGTATTCCCAACAGAGTTATATACAGCACTTACTTTTTTCGATACAAATACTGTTTCTCTTGAACACATTTCATCCGCCTTACAAGATCAAAAAAAGAAAATTATAGAAATGTACGAGAATATGAAAGCTGGACAATCTATTAAAGAAAAAATGATAGACATTCCAGAGCATGTGAGCCTGATTTTTGAAAATATTTATGAACAATGTGAAATACAGCTACGTTTCATTGAAAAAATGGAAAAAATGTTATCTCGATTAGAAAATAAGAAGAACACGGAGGAAAAATGATGGAAGCTAGGTTAAAAATGTCTCGCGTGCAAAAAGCTTCGTTATGGGTTGTAGCAGTAGCTGTCTTTACGGATATGCTCATCTACGGAATGATTGTCCCAATCTTACCACGGTACGCAGAAACACTAGGTGCTTCCCAAACAGAGATTGGCTTTTTATTCGGTAGTTACGCTATTACTTTACTTCTTGCTACTCCCATTTTGGGAGTGGTTTCCGATAAGGTTGGAAGACGCCTCCCTATGATTCTAGGCTTATTTGGACTTGCAGCAGCGACTCTATTATTCGGACTTGCAAATAGTTTCTGGTTGCTCGTGCTCGCAAGAATGCTACAAGGTATATCTGCAGCAGCAACATGGACAGCTGGATTAGCACTTCTAGCAGATGTGTTCCCTCTGCAAGAACGCGGAAAGGCCATGGGTCTCGCTTTATCGGGACAAGCAGCTGGGATGCTCCTTGGTCCAACAATCGGCGGGGCACTTTATCAATGGGGAGGGTATCATCTTCCCTTTATTATCGCTGCCAGTATTGCACTCATTGATGGTATATTACGAATAACATTACTTCATAATGAACCAAAATCCAGCTCAAACCAACGAATTAGCTATCGATCTATCTTGAATATGCGTTCCCTATTTATTATGATCGGTATTATTATTCTAGGATCGGCCTTACCTAGCGCTTTAGAGCCAACTCTTCCACTCTACTTACAAGACACCTTACACCTTAGCCCTGGGACAATCGGACTCCTATTTGCCGTTCCAACTCTCGCATATGGATTTACCGCACCAATCATTGGCACACTTTCAACTAAAATTGGCAGAAAACAAACGATGGCAGTAGGCATAGCTTTGGCTGCTTTATGTTTCCCATTTACAGTGATTGTTTCTCATACCGCCCTGGAAATATTTGTACTTGCTATCCTTGGAATTAGTTTTAGCCTTTTACTAGCACCTGCTTTACCAGAACTTACATATCTCGCAGACAAAAACGGAGTTCATGCATATGGAATACTTTTTGCAATCTATAATACAGCCTACTCAATTGGTATGTTTTTCGGACCGATGCTTAGCGGAAGTTTATCAGATTTATTTGGATTTACAAATGCTTTCTACATATTTAGTGTTCTTCTTTTATGTTATCTGTGCTTGTTTTTGTGGAAAATGAAAAAATGACATTAGGTTATTACTATGAATAAAATACGACCTCCAGCATATATCGTATGTTGGAAATCTTATCACGTTAATTTATTTTAATGGTTAATCACTTACTTATTACTAAAACACTTCATCTCTCATTCTCTAAATTATTTCCATCAACATAAAAAAATAAGAACTGGCACATCAAAAAAACCCGTGAATTATTCACGGGTTTCCCCTTTCAAAAAGCTAATCGCAATTGTTCCAGCACCTGCATGAACAGCAAAAGATATAGGAAGTGGGTAAATTAAAAACTTCATTTCAGGAAATACTGCTCTGAAATCAGCAATCCATTCTTCTGCCCCTTCTTCATCATTCGCATGGAAAACATGGACTACTTTCGGCATTTCTTTTTCAAGTTCGCTTCGCATATATTCTTTACATTTTTGTATTTTACGAACTTTCTTCTCCAACACAAGTTCGCCATGTTTTACTTCTAGAATTAGGTTTACACTTAATAGACTGCCTAGTATAAATTGTACACCTTTCACACGTCCACTTGCATATAGACCTTTCAAATCCTTTGGAAATACATAATAAGGACTACGTTCCACATGTTGTATTGTCTTTTGTATATCTTGTAAAGTCATACCCTTACGGTATAACGTTTGCGCTTTTGTTAAAATTTCATCCATTGGATAACTCGTTGTTTCACTATCTATTACAACTAGAGGAAATCCTGCCATTTCTGCTGCAAGTATCATATTTTGATAAGTGCCACTTACTTTCCCACTAATTGTGATTGCAAATCCCTCTTCATATTCTTCTTTACATTTAGAGAAGAGTGCAACCATATCTCCAAAATTAGGTTGTGACGTAGTTACAGTTATACCCTGTTTTAATGCATCGTAGACACGTTCACGAACACCTTCTTCACAGTCTTTGTAAGCCGTTCCATTAATAACAATTTCAATCGGTATAACAAAATTATCTGCACTTGTTGTAAAGTTTGCAGTTGTACTATCAGTAAACCAAGCAACACGCTTCATGTTGTTCCTCCCTTGTGCGCGTCCTTTTCTCGGACTTTTCTCACAATTCTATCTATTCTAGTTATAAAAAAGGACTATGCTTGTTATCATAACAAGACTATCTCTGTTTTTCCATAGGAAATAGGTGATTTAAGCGAGGTTTTCAAAATTAATATCGAATCTATTTTCATTCGTACACGATTTTGACATATTTTCTTTTAGAAAATACTATCAAACTAAAAAATAAGACTTCTAACATGTATACAGCCTTAGAAGTCCTAACTCATTTCTTTATTTACATTACTTGCTTTTCACTATGCCAAAAGTAATTTTCATACTTGGAGCATATACTAGAGAAGAATCTATAGTGAATGCTTTAGAAAATTGTAATTCTGCTTCGTACTGCACCATCGCTTCATTGTATATCAGCCCTCGATTTATTAAACGTTCAATGAATTCTTCTTTTTCAGCAGGAGTATTACCGATTCCCTCTTCCTTGAGTGATTGATACAATTGCTGTTTATCTCTTTGATCCTCATTAACATTAAGAAAATTAATCTTATCACTAACTCTACATTCAATATTTTCTACCCCTAGCTCACTTAGATATGTTGGTAATTTAATACCGATGTTTCCATCTTTACCATTTCGTTTTGCATCTTTTTCAAATAATTTTTGAAGAACACCAATCTGAACAATTTCTGATTGCTCTAGATTGTTAAGACTATACGAAGACATATTCGAAATCCAATGTGGTTCAAAGCATATGATATTACCTTCATCAACGACCGAGTCTATCATTTTTTGTAACATTGTCTTTGGATCGTTCATATGTAATAAAAAAGCATGACATACTGCTATATCATACTTACTTTCTAATTTAATTTCAGTAACATCTGCCTCAAGAAAGTCTGCTTCATATGGAAGAATGCGGAATAACTCTCTTGCTTTATTAATTAGTTTCTTCCCCTTATCAATTCCTGTATATCTAGACCCTATTGGTAACAGAGGTAATAGTTTCAGACCTAAATAACCATATCCACAACCATAGTCAACAATATGAACTGGTTTAGAGATTTTCCAAACTGAATTCACCAAAAAACTTAGATAATCATCGTTATAATATAGATCCCTTGTATTTCTCAAATACTCCAACTTATTATCCCAATCATACTCTTTCAATTGAGCTACCTCCTTCTGTTTATATTGAAATTGCTGATTTCGTTCCCTACTTTGAGCAAATGATAAAAATATTTTCTAGATATAAAAACACTTTTTCATGTCCATAAGTTCTTAATGTATCTAGACATCTGTTCAGCTCATTTAGACAAAATGTATTTGATAAATTGAAGCCAAATTAGATTTTTATAACATTTCCAATCAATTTAATATCTTCTCCATCAATAACTATCCCATCACCATCTTTACAAGCATAAATTGTCCTATTTTTCAGCCTGGAATAATCCTTTAATAATTCTAAATATTTTTCACTTTGCTCCTCACTCCAATGAGGCATAAAATCAAAATCTACAAAACCTAAAGAGCTTCTATCCTCTAGTCCTATAATATCCTCGTCTACAAATTGAGCTGTATCAATACTTTTAGTAGATATTATACTACCTGCACTAACACCAATTAAAACCCCACCATTTTCCACATAAGATTTTAATGAATGTAATAAATTTCTTTTTCGTAGGGAATTTAAAAAGCGAAATGTATTTCCACCTGAAAGATGTATTGCATCATAATTAAATATGTTATTAACCTTTCTTTCATCATATTCTTTATCTAAATCAAAATATTCTACTTTGCTAATTCCTAAATCTCTATAATATTTAACTACATTATTAAAATACTTTCCTGTTTCATCTGAAGATGATCGAAGATATGCTATTGAAGGGTTTTCTTTATTTAATAACCTTAAAAGCTCATAATCCAATTTTCTATCTTCTTGTATTTGATCGCTATATAATATCATTTTTCTCATTAAAATCCCCCATTTTCCATTTGAAAATTTCTTAATTTTCAGTTTTATGATCTTCTTTTTGACCTCTTTCACTTGTAAAGCTTAATACTAATTTTACAATATATCTCTATCTTTTTTGGATATATTGTAAATAATATAAAGTGAAGGCTAATAATCAGTGGAGGTTTCCTTCATTCCCTCCGATTATTAGCCTTCATCAATTTGGCTTTTACGGGTAGTTTATCTCCCACCTAACTTCTTATTTCTTCGGAGTTTTACTGTACGTAAATAGCTGTCCAGAGACAACTATCATCGTTACTATAAAAGCTTATATACTCCATAATAACGTACATAGTTCTTCCTTTTGAAACAATTATTATCGTTACTGAGATCCTATTCTAATGATTACATTTATTACTGTTACTCATATAGAATTTCTAATTCCACCTTGAGTATAAATGTACATCTATACATTTATACTCGTATTCATTTAAAGTTGTAACATTAAATATTTATCTTTTCTTCTCCACTTAAAAATTGTTAATTTAGATATACAGAAACAATATTTTAAAAATTCAACAGGTGTAAATGTAGCTTTGAAATAAACATTGATCAAAAACAACTCGAAAACCCTCATTTCACAATAAATAAATAGTAGGAAAACCTTATGGTCTTATATCATATTCCCATTTATGAGTGCATTCTGTTAATATGTATCCTACTTTTCCTATTAAAAAGCCTAATTTCTCAATTTATTGTAGAGAAATTAGGCTTTTTTCATCA